>NZ_JAECVZ010000080.1:0-1314 GCF_016055135.1 Thermoactinomyces sp. CICC 10521
AGCTGCGAAAAATAATTGAGCCATGGTGAAATTCCTCGGTTAGAATAGTAGTTGGCAAACATTCCCAAACAAGGAGGGTTTCACAATGGCTCAATACCAGATTACCGTAGATTCAGAGATTTTGCATCACCTGTTTTTGAAAGATTCAAAAGATGATGGAGTGGCCAAATTGCTGGAATCAGTTCTGAACCAGATCTTGAAGGCTCAAGTGACAGAACACTTGTCTGCGGAGCCGTATGAGCGTACAGAGGAACGCCAAGGCTACCGGAACGGCTCTTATCCCCATAAACTAACCACCCGTGTAGGAGCGATCACGCTTCGTGTGCCTCGTATCCGGGGCGGAAAGTTTTCGACTGAGCTGTTTGCCCGCTATCAGAGAAGCGAGCAAGCTTTGGTCTTGGCTTTGATGGAGATGGTGGTCAATGGCGTCTCGACCCGTAAGGTGGCCAAAGTTACAGAAGAGCTGTGCGGTACCGAGCTTTCTAAATCAACGGTTTCAGACCTGTGTAAACAACTGGACCCGATCGTGACCACTTGGAACGCTCGTCCCTTGCAGGACGAGCGGTACCCCTTCCTCATCGTCGATGCCATGGTACTCAAAGTCCGTGAGGAGGGGCGTGTGCGGGCCAGGGGCGCTCTCATGGCTATTGGCGTCAACCAGGAAGGACACCGGGAGGTTCTTGGCTTGATGCTGGGGGACAGTGAGTCTGAAGCCAGTTGGAACGAGTTTTTCAGCTGGTTGAAAAGCCGCGGGCTTTGTGGGGTGGATCTGGTGGTTTCAGATCACCATGCCGGCTTGATTCGTTCGATTCGCCAGCATTTTCAAGGAGTGACTTGGCAACGATGCCAAACGCATTTTTTGAGAAACCTGTTGGATGCCACACCTAAAGCTTGGCGTGGGGATTTGCATGCCCGGGTACGGGCATGTTTGGATGCTCCCGATCCGGAGACGGCCCGGATTCTTGTGAATCGTGTGCTTGAGGACTTTGAAACGAAAGCTCCAAAAGCAATGAGCATTCTGGAAGCTGGTATTGAGGATGCCATGGCTGTACTATCTTTGCCAGAAAAGTACCGAAAACGACTTCGTACGACCAACAGCCTGGAAAGGCTGAACGAAGAGGTACGCCGCCGGGAACGGGTGATTCGGATCTTTCCGAATCGAGCTTCCGTGTTGCGTTTGCTGGGAGCACTACTGATGGAAGTGGACGAAAAATGGGCCAGTGGTAGAAAGTACTTGGACATGACCGAGTACTTGGAGTGGCGAAAATCCAAAGAAAAACCTCAGCCAAAAGTCACACGCATAAGTTGAACGCC
>NZ_JAECVZ010000081.1:0-1260 GCF_016055135.1 Thermoactinomyces sp. CICC 10521
CGGAAGGTGGGGATGGATCACCTCCTTTCTAAGGAGCTCTTCACAGAGCAAATGAACCGATTACTTCTCGGGTCATGCCTTACTCACTCTTTAGTTTTGAGGGAATACGGCAAGACTCCTTTGTTTTGCAAAGGGGTCTTTTTCTTTTGTAAAAAGTACCTTTACAATCGGAAATAAGTGTGGCTTACTAAAACATATCCGAAAAATAAAAAATGGGAGAGATATTTCCTCAATTATGGAATTCATTCAAAATGACTGGGCTGAAGTGTTGAAAGATGAATTTTCCAAGCCGTACTTTGTTAAGTTGTGGGAGTTTGTGGAAGAGGAATATGCTACGCAAGTTGTATATCCGCGAAAAGATGAAATCTTTTCAGCCCTTCGGTTGACGCCATTTGCAGAAACGAAAGTCGTCATTATCGGGCAGGATCCATACCATGGAGAGGGACAGGCACATGGACTCAGTTTTTCCGTTAAACCGGGAGTCAAACAACCGCCTTCCCTGAAAAATATTTTTAAGGAACTGAAAGCGGATTTGGGGTGTGAAATTCCCAACCACGGATATTTGGAGAAGTGGGCAAAACAAGGGGTACTTTTGTTAAATTCCGTCTTAACGGTAAGGGAAAGCAAACCGAATTCGCATAAGAACAAGGGCTGGGAGACTTTCACCGATGAGGTGATCCGGAGATTAAATGAGCGCCGGGATCCGGTTGTATTCTTGTTATGGGGGCGCCATGCTCAAGAAAAAGGTTCCTTGATCACCAACCCGTGGCACGGCGTTTTTGAATCTGCACACCCAAGCCCGCTTGCCGCGAAAAAAGGATTTTTCGGCAGTCGTCCGTTTTCCAAAGCAAATCAATTTTTACGTGAGCATGGTTTCAGGGAAATTGACTGGCAAATCCCTGATCTTTGAAAAGCAACCGGGGTTCAACAGGGAGGGTGAAGAATACCCTCCCTCTTTGTTGCGGTTTGCTTTAAAAGCGGCGGGCAGATTGTTTGAACAGCCTGTTTTTCAAGCTTTTTCATATCATTAAGTGAAATTTTTATTTGTGAATAACAATATATTTTTCTTCGGGCAATAAAAAAATAAAAAAAGGGGTTGCAAATATTTTGGAGCCATGCTATATTACTACTTGTCGCCGTGATGAACGGCATGAACAGAATGCACCTTGAAAATAAGATATGGAATAAGGCAAATGACGAAATGGTCATTCGTCAAGTTGCATCACCGGGAGAGAAACCGTAGCAGGTTAAGCTACTAAG
>NZ_JAECVZ010000082.1:0-1159 GCF_016055135.1 Thermoactinomyces sp. CICC 10521
CAACGGTCTTCATATTGTCGTATAAGCATGTTTCTGTTCGCCCACCAAAATACTCCATAGCCCGGACATGACATCCCATGAGTGTCTCCAGACGCTCATTTTCAGCGAATTCTAAATACATCATCCGGGAGTACCCCAATACCATGACGAAAGCATAAATCCTCTTTTTCTTTCCACCCCAATTGACCGTAAACTGGCCCCAGTCTACCTGGGCCTGATTCCCTGGTGGCGTTTCAAAACGCTGCACGGGCCTTTGGCCTGTGCTTTTACGCAAAGGCCTTATCCAGTAGCGAAAAGTGTTAGGCTACCGGTATATCCTTGACTCTTGATCTCGTCAAACAAGACCACTGCGTTTTGCCAGCCTTCCTGCATCCGCTCAAAGATGTATCCTTTGTAGGGTTCCAATTTGCTTGGACGCGTTGATATTTACTTGGCTTTTCCTCGTTTAACCATTTCCGAATGGTCTTTCGATCTCTTCCAAGCTCCTTGGCAATTTGTGAGATCGTCATGCCTTTTTGCTGCATTTGTTTGATCATGAAAAATTCCCCATTTCGGATCATTTTCTCCCCTCCTGGAGAGATTGTCTAACCTGAGTGGGGAATTTTCAACTGCTGATATTGGGTATTTTACAATTGTTGCTTACAATTGGGGTTACAATTGCAAACTCATAGTGATGTTTCTTTCAGAAAAACCCATTTGTCTATAGAGTTGAATGGCATGGTTTTCAGTAAAAACACTCAGACGAATCTCAGAATAACCTTCATTTTTCAGGTTATTAATAGCACTTTTTAACAGTCGCTTAGCAATCCCTTTTCCTCTGAACTCCTGTATTACATAGAGTTCGTATATAAAACCAATCATAGTATCAGTAAATTGATCTTTATTTGCGCCTATTAAAATCCATCCCAGCAATTTATCATTTTCTATAGCTATTAAGTAATAACAACCCTTCTCCAAAAGAGGCTTAATAAGTTGCTGGATTTTTTCTTCTGTTGGTAGGATTCTACCCATCGTTCCCTCAAATAAAGCTTGTGGTGAGAGTTTTAAAATAGTTTTAATCTCTGTATTACTAGGTTTTCTAATTTCCATAAAATGTTTACCCCTTAAATATAGAATCAAATTAAAATACCTTGCTCCAGTAATCAGCGCGACCGGATTT
>NZ_JAECVZ010000083.1:0-1025 GCF_016055135.1 Thermoactinomyces sp. CICC 10521
GCGCACGAGTCGTTAACAGGAAAAAAGACAATCCCAACGGTTTTATGGGATCAGTCATCATTTGTTGGTGGCCGACAGACACATAAACGCGATAGCCGGGATCATTTGTCTCGGGGATGGGATACAAGGTGGTGATGGGCCGGCTCTGGACGATATAAAATGTATCGTCAGCCAAACACCATTCGATATCTTGCGGGCAACCAAAATATGCTTCGATCTGTCTCCCGATGCGTGCCAGTCGGAAAATTTGTTGGTCAGTAAGTGCCGGAATCTTTTGTTGATCAGGATCGATCTGCCGTGTCTCCGTTCCGCCTTCTTTCAGTCCATAGATCGCCCATTTTTTGGTTGCGATCCTCTTCTCGACAATTTTATCTTCTTGCACCTTATAACAATCGGCAGATGCCAAACCGGCGACAAGAGCTTCTCCAAGTCCAAAACCGGCCTCGATCGATTGCAGTTTTCGATTGGAAGTAACCGGATCTGCAGTAAATAAAATTCCTGAAGCCTGTGGAAACACCATCCGTTGAACGATTACGGACAGATGCACTTGGCTGTGGTCAAATCCGTTTAGCATACGGTAGATCACGGCACGATCCGTAAACAAGGAAGCCCAACATTTGCTGATGTGACGCAAAATGGCTTCCTTTCCGATAATATTTAAATAGGTTTCTTGCTGACCGGCAAAAGAGGCATGCGGCAAATCTTCCGCCGTTGCACTGGACCGCACGGCATACGCATGTTCGTTGCCAAATCGTGCGAGATAGTGAGCAACTGCTTTCTCAACATCGGAAGGAATCTCTGCTTCCATTATGATTTTCCGAATCCGGCTGCTGATTTCCCTGATTCGATCCCGCTCCTCTGCTTTCATCAATGTGAGTTGATCCAACATTGCGCGAAACGCTTCGTTTTGTTCGAGGGCTTTTTGAAAAGCTTTTGTCGTAACACAAAATCCTTCCGGCACTTGTATTCCATGAATCTTCGCCAGTTCCCCCAAATTCAACCCCTTTCCTCCAACGAACAAAAAT
>NZ_JAECVZ010000084.1:0-1015 GCF_016055135.1 Thermoactinomyces sp. CICC 10521
ATCCCGAGGCCTACATCCAGGCATTTAAACGAATTGCCGTAACTGCTGAAAAAAATGGAGTACCGCTTGCGTCGAAGTTAAAGCCTGCGGTGAAAGAGATTAGCGACTGTTTTACATTCCAACAGCAACCTCATGGGTATTTTGCAAATATACCGTTTTCTAACTGCCCTCAAAAACCAGCTAATTCTATAGTAACAGTTAAAACGCAAGAAAAAGGAAAATTTTTTCTTGCAAAAAACGGGAAGAAGATTATTGGAAAATTTTATGTAACAAAAAATGGTGCTAAGATCAAAGATGGATTAATTGTAAAAGTTAATGATATTCCAAAGTATCGACCCGCAACAGGCAAGGTTGATCTTGACTATGTAGCAAAAGTAAGAAAAGATCTTGGACTTCTTACTCCTACTGAAGAAGCAGAATTAATGAAAAAGAGAATACTAAGGAATGAATCAACTGTTGCCGTTCTCGAATCAGATGGAGTACAAATATGGGGAAGAAGTAGTTGGAGTGAAGACGTACCAAACGGATATTCTGAACTTAGAAAAGAATGGTTTTATAACAGACCCTCAAGACCAAAAAAATACGAAGATCGATTGAAACTAGCAAAACAGGGTGTGAGATTTAAAGGTACTAATAATAGTACTTATACTCATGCAGAAGGAGATGTTTTTTGGCATTTATACCAATATCGAAAACAAAATAAAATTCTTGGTGGAAAGGCTACCCTTCATGTAGATCGACCTTTATGCGGCTATTGCGATGAAAGACAAGGTGTAAAGCAACTTGTTGAAGAAGTTGGATTAGATGAACTAACAGTAATAAGTCCAAGTGGAATACAAATCATAAGACCTGATCCAAACTTTAAAAGAAAATCATGGTAGAGGGGAATAGAGATATGAGCGAGTGGAAATTTCGTATTTTAAGGCCTGGAGAAAAAAAAGTAATAACAAATCCGAGTTGGGATCAAATTAAATCAACATTGGATCAAATCGATGGATATCAGCTTGACAATGTT
>NZ_JAECVZ010000085.1:0-1005 GCF_016055135.1 Thermoactinomyces sp. CICC 10521
GCCCAGACTATCCCCTATCCAAGCTGGAGAAAGACTGGAAAGAAGCGAACGAGAACCCTGGCGAATGTATGCTTGGTCTGTTTGAAAAGGAGACGGAAACGCCCACCGGTATCCTGACCTACCTGAAGCACAACCCCAGGGACGGCTTCCCCTGGATCGGTTTCCTCATCTTCCGGCGGGACCTGCACGGCCAAGGCCTGGGGCGCGAAGTCACCGAACACTTCCTGGATCTCACCTGCCGCCGGCTTGGCTGGACCTCCATCCACCTCGGCTTCCTCAAGGTGGAGATGAAAGAACTCTTCAACCTGCCGGAAAACCATGCGGGAGAACGGGTCGTCTGGGTGATGGAGAGGGAGCTGGCTTCGCCACATTAACCAAAAGGACAGAGGGATGCACCATCCTGCCACCCGTTGGGGTGGTTGCTTTTTTATGCTACTGCGTGGTAAATCCGCGTATTTCTGTCAGTGCCTCTATTAAGGCCCCTATTTCGGCGGGGTTTTGTCTTATGATGATTGCTTAGAATAGGATTTTTTTATTTGCTGGAGGTACCCCTATTAGCGGTTATTACTTAGAGAGATTTGTTTTTTTGAATAAAATCAAGCCATAGTAGATCCACTAACCAAAATAAAAATGCAGCTTGAGTTGATAAGCAACCAGTGCCTCCACTGATACCTTTCGCTGGAATCTTTCGGCCATCCCGTAAGGGATGGGGTTGAAGGGCTTTAACCCTTCCTTCAGAAGGCGGTCTATGGGACGTTCAAAGGTTGTACCATGACAGCGTACATTAGCAATTGTGTCGATCCACGAGCGGGCTTGTTGATTCAGGTTCTCAAGATTGGTAAATGTTCGTACACGAGGCTAAAAGTTTTTTCTCACATAGCCGATTCCGTTTTCTACCTTGCCCTTGGTTTGCGCTCGGTAAGGAGCACATCTTTTTAGGGTAAAGCCATGGTGAGTTGCGAAGCCGGCAAACCGCTCATTCCAAACGATATGACCGCTTTCATC
>NZ_JAECVZ010000086.1:0-972 GCF_016055135.1 Thermoactinomyces sp. CICC 10521
TGCTGCCGATATTTTCACATCTGAGCGGATCACGAGGTCAAGGGTGGCCAACGTGTTCAATGTGCCGGCCCATATGCTCAATGATAGCGAAGGGCAAAGCTACTCCAGCATGGAGCAACTTATGAGGGAATTTGTTCAGCTTACGTTGATGCCCATTGTCAGGCAATATGAGCAGGAATTTAACCGCAAATTACTATCATCGGCTGAAAGACAAGCCGGTTTTTACTTTAAATTCAACGTTAACGCCCTGTTACGTGGCGACACCGCTACACAATCAGATTACTACATGAAAGGAATCCGAACAGGTTGGTTAAAGCCGAATGAGGTACGCCAGTTGGAAGATTTGCCGCCAGAACCAGGTGGAGAAAAACTCTACCTCAGTGGCGATTTATACCCGATTGACATGGACCCGAGCCTTAGAAAGGGGGTGAAAACGGGTGGAAATGCAACAACAAACTAAGTTTTGGGAGATCAAATTGTCTGCCGAGGACTCGAAAACGGCGGACATTTTTATTTATGGCGACATTGTCAGCTCCCAATGGTACGAGGAAGACCCCACAGCTTTGAGCTTTAAAAACGACCTTGATGCCGCTGGAGACGTTTCTACCATCAACCTCTATATTAACAGCCCAGGCGGAAATGTGTTTGAAGGTGTCGCCATTTACAATATGCTGAAACGCCATAAGGCCCAGATAAACGTTTATGTGGATGCCTTGGCGGCATCAATCGCAAGTGTGATTGCTATGGCCGGAGATACGGTTCATATGCCCAAAAATTCGATGCTGATGATCCATAATCCGTGGAGTTTTGCCGTTGGAAATGCCGCTGAACTGCGTAAAATCGCGGATGATTTGGATCGAATCGGGCAATCCATCAAGCAAACGTATTTGCAAAAAGCTGGCAGTAAGCTAACAGACGAGAAGCTGCAGGAGATGCTTGACGCAGAAACCTGGCTTTCGGCTGACGAGGCTT
>NZ_JAECVZ010000087.1:0-918 GCF_016055135.1 Thermoactinomyces sp. CICC 10521
ATAGGCGGTTAACCTTACGTTCCAGCTTCTTCGCCTTTTCTTGATATTCGGCTGGATCATACAAAGCGTGTTCAACCATTACGACTTCTCCATAGTGAGAAGAATACTCCTGCTTTTTCCGGGAACCAAATCTCTTTAGCTCCTGAAGCTCTCCCCGCATTTGCTTGGCTAATTCAATTGCTTCCATGATGGTTATATCCTGATCATCCCAATGGATTGTATGATTTAAGTTGGCTGTAGCCATCGCAACGTCCAGTTGACGAAAATGAGAGCGAACCTCATTGATTTCTTCTGTTAATGATTCGATGGTTTTATTGGGGCGTTCAAATTGTTCGCCTTTTGGAACAGAAATGATAGCCACTTGAGACCGTTCATTAATAAGTTCCTGAATCTTGCGAGCTAGGATGTTTCTTAATGCTACTGCTTGTGCTAGCGAAATTTGCATTATCCCGCCTCCTATTACTATGTGGGAAATATTATAAATTATTATAATTAGACAGTAAAGAAGATGATTTCAGGGTCCGAGATAACTTGGAAAACGGCCATACAGATAGAAAAAATGTAATATACTTTGCCCCTGGTTGAAGGAACAATTAGATGGGGGGACAGGTAGTTGATAAAACGAAAATTGGTTGCTGCATCTATCACATCTTTAATATCAGCAACCGTTTACGGACTAGTCATGACTTACCTTGATATGAAAGATGGTGCATATCAGGGGCCTTTACTCAAAAATGCGAGTGGAAATATTCTTGTTTATGGGATGTTTATTTATCTGGTAGTCTTAACCTTTGGTGTTCTCTCTTCGGTTTTCAGTGAATTGATTTCAGAAAAATTGAACGGGAATCGGTTAACGGCCAGAGGAATTGCCCATGTAGTTTTTGGGATTTTGGGAATCCTGATTCTGGCTGTCAGTTT
>NZ_JAECVZ010000088.1:0-910 GCF_016055135.1 Thermoactinomyces sp. CICC 10521
ATGTTAGCGTTGAATGAAATGGATGTAGAAAGAATCATCTGTAATGATCCGTTACAGGCGCAGGCAGATCCGTTTTTGCTGATCAGGATGTTTGACAATCTGATTCAAAATGCCCTGAAGTACGGAAAAAAACCAGGAAAGTTCATCATCGTAACGAAACAAGAAGACGGATATGGCGTAATAAAATTGAGCAATACTGCCGGGCAGGTAGATCGTCAAATAATCGGGCGCCTGTTTCAGATGTTTGTAACGGGTGATCCTTCCCGTTCCGAAAAGAGGTCCGGGATCGGACTGGCGATTGTCAAACGGATTGTGGATTTGCACCAAGGACAGATTGCAGCCATTCAGGAAAACGGAATGATGACCTTTGTAATTAAGCTCCCCATAACTTCATCCCGGTCCTTTACACGAAGATAGTCCCATCGCTGCATCCACGTCCTCCACTCATCAGGAAAAATAAAAATCCACGTTTTCCCCTCCGATCCCAAAGGAAATATTTTAATTGAAGTGAATATGATGAGTCTCTTTACTGATCACATACAAATAAAAAATTTAATTGAGAAAAGGGGAAGAGCAAATGGAGCCATTTGTTGGCAAAGTGGCTTTAGTTACAGGTGGCGGTTCCGGAATAGGAAGAGCAACTTCATTGGCTTTTGCAAAGAAAGGAGCAAAAGTCGTTATTGCCGGACGCACAAGAGAGAAGATTGTGGAGACACAAGAAATGATTAAGAATTTGGGTGGAGAAGCCATTGCAGTTCAAGCAGATGTTTCTGCAGAGGAACAAGTCAGAGAGATAATACAAACAACCATCGATCAATTTGGTCGTATCGACTTTGCATGCAACGCTGCGGGGATCGGCGGAAAATTGGCTCCTACGGCAGATGTCACAGAGGAAGATTTTGATCGTACT
>NZ_JAECVZ010000089.1:0-902 GCF_016055135.1 Thermoactinomyces sp. CICC 10521
GGGAATGAGCTTTTTGGACTATATTCCATTTTATCATAGTTCTATTCATTACTATCAGAAGATGGTGGAGTGATAATGGGTTGATAATGTAATGATTCCTCAACAATCTCCTCAGGTGAAAGCTCTCGATCACTCCAATAAATTAACCTCATCATTTTTTTAAAATCAGGTACTGTTTTTTCCAACAAATCAAAAACCTTTTCTTCTTCCTCCTCGGAATACTCCGCATTCATTAATTTTTTTACGACCTCTATTAATTCCTCTCTTGATTTAATAAAATCAGCCATTATATATCCTCCTCGTATATGAGGTTTAACTTCAGTTGCAAACAATCTTTGAAAACCAAATACCTTCAAGAAAAGAGCTTTTCATGATATCCCCAGATAATGATCATAGGATCATTTTAGGAAGTTCGATGTAGTTTTAACTAATTCCTTAGTTCTGACTTCCAAAATGATAACTCTTATCTAAAATCTCTTGGTGCATTCTAGGAGAAAAAATGAACGAATTATCTGAATTATACACATCTCCGCCATGTTGGATAGGTGTTCTGTGATGAAGAATATAACTCTTATGATCACCATACCACTGTTCGGAGATCGCAATAGGGGCATTACCCTTTCTCATTCTGGCAACATTATTTGCACTAAATTCACTCGCATATTTTGAATTTGCTACGCTCTTCCAAAATGCTTCCCTAAAGTAATCAAATGATTTAAAACGTTTACCACGCAACTTGTCTGCTACCTCTTTGGGTATAATACCAATATTCCCTTGTTTACCACGCATCGTTTTTGGAGCATCCGGAGCTCGAACTCCACCAGATGTTACCGCCGGTCTATAATTGACCCAGGATCGCCGAAAAAGAATTGACCCACTCCCCGTCGAATAAATCCCCTTCG
>NZ_JAECVZ010000008.1:0-138029 GCF_016055135.1 Thermoactinomyces sp. CICC 10521
GGATGAATTCGTCCTGAACATAGAAACCTTCCTTCGGAATGTTTTTTTATACCTTTTCAACAAAAAAGGCTGTTGACCTTCTTTGTCAACAACCTCAACCACTCTTTTACAGAGTGGTCCCTTATTCCTCACATCAAGATCGTCCTTTCCATATGGATTCGCATGATGATAAATAAGCGGGGTTAAACAACGGAAATCTTCGGATCATATTATCCATCCATGCGTCATTTTTGATGAGGTTTAGGATCTTGAAAAAGACGAAAAGGACGATTCCTCAGTCCATGCAAAGAAAATGAGAAGAAACGCGTGGATTTGGCGTAACGATCAGACCATTATGCATAAACCAGTGGTTGACATGACAAGGAGACTCTTTTTTGTGGAAGGTGAAAACCATCCCCTGCTTTAACTTTCATCTCCTGGGTTTTGTTTACCGGGATCTGAAGGTGTTTTCTTTCACTCCGCTCTGGTTTATAATACAAACTGGTTAAACAGATAGATCAATTAAGGGAGGCGATCACCGATGATGCCGTTTAAAGAGATGACCCGCTTGGACAAATTGATTCACGAACCAGCCCGGCTGGCGATCATGAGTGCGCTGGATGCCTGTACCATGGCCGAATTCCTCTTCTTGCAGGAATTGACCGGATTGACGAAAGGGAATTTGTCTTCCCATCTTTCCAAATTGGAAAAAGCGGGCTATGTCGCTATCAGCAAGCAGTTTGTACGCAAAAAAATCCCTCACACGACAATCCGGATCTCCCATGAAGGAAAAACTGCGCTTCACAATTACTGGGAACAGTTGGACCGCATTCGCGAAGTGACCAAGCAGTGGCAAAAGAAAGGAATCTAATTAATCCCCCGGCCCCCGTCCAAGATTTTTTGGTAATCTTCCGGCGTATTGACATTTTCCGCAAACTGAACGGGGAGTGACCGGTTCTCAAAAAAAGTTTCCTCTACATAACAACAATGAATTGAATCCAAAAAATGCTTTACCTGCCGCATTCCCTTTTGCAGCAGGCGGGAAATCCCTTTTCCGCTGTCCCGGTGGTAAATGGCATGCAGGGGTTGGATTTTTCCCTTTATGACAGGGATCACGGCGTCATATGATGACCGTGTGCGCAATTCAGCCAATGCTTGCGCCACTTCCCCGGACAGGAAAGGCATGTCGCACCCGACAATCCAGACGTCACGTTGGCGAACCTCGTCAAATGCGGCCTCCATCCCTCCCAGCGGCCCCAATCCCGGAGTGCGATCCCAGATGACCCGCACCTGTTCATCCAGGGCAAAAGAAAACAAATCCGGCTGATTGGTCACCACCAAAACTTCCGCACACACTTTTTTCATTTCCCTCAGCTGCACCTGCAAAAAGGTACTGTCCTCAAAAGGCAGAAGCGCTTTTACTCTCCCGTTCATCCTCCGGTTTTCCCCTCCTGCCAAAATGACACCCGAGAGCAATCAACCCACCTCCTGATTTGCTTCTCAGCAGATTGACGATTTCGATTTTATTCATTAATATGATCAAGAAACTTCTATCATATGGAAAGGCTGATGCATCATTCGATCGGCTCATGACTTCATGATTCGTATGTTCGCGTTTTTCATGCTGCTCAGCGGTCTTGTTACAGGATGCAGCCCTTCCTCCGGCAAAGCAACCCTGATTGTTTCCGCACCGGCAAGCATGAGCGATGCCGTTTCGGAAATCACACGCAAATTTGAAGCATCGCATCCGCAAGTGGACGTAAAGGTCAACTTCGGCGCTTCGGGTTCTCTGAAACAGCAGATTGAAAAAGGGGCACCGGTTGATGTTTATCTGTCTGCCAGCAAAAAAGAGATGGATGCCCTGACCGGCAAAAATCTGATTCTGAAGCAAACGGTCCATTCTTTCGCCGGCAACTCCCTCGTATTAATTGAGCCGAAAACAGGCAGCGATCATCTCCAGTCGCTGAATGACCTTACGGCCTCCCGTGTCAAATGGGTGGCCATCGGCGAACCCAAATTCGTCCCCGCCGGCAGGTATGCTGATCAGGCATTGCATTCTTTTCATCTGTGGGACGATCTGAAACACAAATTCGTGTTCGGCAAAGATGTGCGACAAGTTTTGACCTATGTGGAACAAGGACAGGTCAATGCCGGAATCGTGTATAAAACCGATGCGCTGACATCGAAAAAAGTGCGGATCGTCCAAACCTTGCCCGAAAACAGCCACCAACCGATCCAATACTTTGTCGGCACGGTCAAACAGACCAAACAGGCCGGAATTGCCGCGGAATATGAAAAGTTTTTATTATCAAAACAATCCATTCCTATTTTACACAAGTATGGCTTCGTGACAAAGCAGCAGTAGAGGTGTTTTTCATTGGTTGAGTCATTCTGGAGTCCGATCATTATCTCGATCCGCATCGCCTTATTGGCCACACTGATCGAGATTTTGACGGGCATTTTATTTGCCTGGATCATGGCCCGAACATCTTTTCGCGGCAAAAGTCTGCTCGAAACCTGTCTCCTGCTTCCGCTCGTCCTTCCTCCCACGGCCGTCGGTCTGTTTTTGCTGGCCGTGCTGGGCAAGGACGGACTGGAACGTTTCCTGCCGATCCCGTTTATCTTTACTTATTGGGGAGCTGTTGCAGCGGCCGTGGTCGTCTCATTCCCGCTCGTCTATCAAACATTTAAAACCGCATTTTCCTCCCTCGACCCGGAACTTGAATTTGCAGCCAAGTGTGACGGAGCGAATGACTGGCAGGTGTTCCTCCATATTTATCTCCCGTTGTCCAGGCGCGCCATGATCACTGCGGTGATCCTCGGTTTTGCACGCAGTTTGGGAGAATTCGGCGCTACGCTGCTCGTCGCCGGAAATATTCCCGGTCGGACCCAGACCTTGCCGATGGCGATGTACATGGCGATCGAATCGGGGCAAAACCGGCTTGCCCTTTTGTGGGCACTGTGTTCTGCCGCGCTTTCTTTTGCCTTGCTGCTCTTCGTTCAACACCTGCCGGGCAGGCAAAAATGATGAAGCCCTTATCGTCCTCTCCAGATCCCATTGCGCCCCCGTCCCCTGGTCAATGGGATTTTCCGTATTCATCCTCTGCCTCCTCTTCCTTTTTAATGCAAAGGATATACTTTACTTTGATGATCGGTTAACTATATCCTTAAAAAGAGACGGGAGCTCAAGAAAAATTGATCCGGCCCGCGCCACGCTTGAGAGGCCGGTTTTATCCGCAGCCCGAAGGAGGTTAAGCATGCTCACCCATTTCAACGAACAAAACCGGGCGAAAATGGTTGATGTTTCTCATAAGAAAGCGACAGAACGAATTGCGGTGGCGAAAAGCAAGGTTACCATGAAACCGGAGACACTGCAAATAATTAAACAAGGAAAAATGGCAAAAGGAGATGTCTTGGCCGTCGCCCAAGTCGCAGGAATCATGGCTGCCAAGAAAACGGCGGAACTGATTCCGATGTGCCACCCCATTTTTACGACCGGAATCGACCTCCGGTTTGATTTTCTCTCCGAGCAGGAAATTGAGATTATCGCGACAGTCAAAACGGTCGGCGTGACGGGTGTGGAAATGGAAGCCTTAACGGCTGCCAGCATCGCCGCCTTGACCATTTATGATATGTGCAAAGCGATTGATCCTGAGATGGTGATCGGTCCGACTCATCTGGCGGAAAAACAAGGCGGAAAAAGCGGGCATTTTCAATTTGACGGAAAGACAGGTGACGGCAGATGAGCATTCGCGTGGGGATCGTCACTGTCAGCGACCGGTGCGCCAGAGGAGAACAAGACGACAAAAGCGGCGCATTGTTGAAAGAGTTATGCCGGGATTGGGATTTGTGTGCTTATGAAATCGTCCCTGATGAACAAGCTCAAATCGAACAAACATTGAAAAAATTGGCGGATGAAACCGGATGCCAGCTCGTCTTCACCACCGGCGGTACCGGGTTTGCCCCACGGGACGTCACACCGGAAGCCACCCGGGCCGTCATTCATAAAGAAGCGCCCGGACTGTGCGAAGCGATGCGCATGGAGACGCTGAAACAGACGAAATTCGCCATCCTGTCCCGCGCTGTTGCCGGAATCCGCAATCAGACCCTGATCATCAATCTACCCGGAAGTCCCAAAGGCGTGGAAGAATGCTTTGCAATCATCCGGCCCGTACTCCCCCATGCCCTTGCCCTGTTGGCCGGCAACACCAATCACGATTGAAAAAGGAGGGGTTTTGTGCGTTTTCAGCGTGAAATTGTCAAAGTAAAAGAAGCCAGGGCCCGGCTGCTTCCGCATATCAACGAACTGGACACGGAAATTCTCCCCTTGTCCCAGTGTCACGGACGCACCCTGGCCGAGGAGATCACCGCACCGATTCCGCTTCCCCATTTCCGCCGCTCGAGTATGGACGGATTCGCCATCCAGGCGCGGGCCACGAAAGGGGCCACCAAAGAAAATCCCGTCTGGCTGAAAGTATTGGAAACAATCCCTTGCGGCAACGTTCCGCGCTGTGAAATCACCGACACCACCGCATCGAGAATTATGACGGGGGCAGCTGTTCCGGACAGCGCCGATGCGGTCGTCATGCTGGAGATGACACAAACGGCCGTAAAAAACGGCGAAACCTATGTCGGTGTCGAACGGGAAATCGCCCCGGGCACCAATGTGGCTGCGATCGGGGAAGAACTGGAGCAAGGAACCCTTCTGTTACATAAAGGCCGGCGGATCGGACCAGGTGAAATCGCCTTGCTCGCGACGTTTGGCCATGCGCAAGTAAAAGTTTACCGCAAACCCAGAGTTGCCATTTTTGCCACCGGTTCGGAACTTTTGGAAGCAGATGCGCCCCTCGAACCCGGGAAGATCCGCAACAGCAACAGTTACATGTTGTACAGCCTGCTCCTTGACTGCGGCGCCGAACCTCTCATGCAGCCGATTTTGCCTGACGATGTCTCCCAAGCGCAAACCGCCATTTTACAGGCGATGGAAACAGCGGATCTCGTGATCACCACCGGCGGGGTGTCTGTCGGTGATTACGATATCCTCGTCGACATTTTTGAACGCTGGGACGGACAGATGCTTTTCAATAAATTGGCCATGCGCCCGGGAAGTCCCACGACTGTCGGCGTGAGAAATAATCGGTTCCTGTTCGCGCTTTCCGGAAACCCGGGTGCCTGCTTCGTCGGGTTTGAGCTTTTTGTTCGTCCGGTGATCCTGGGGATGATGGGGAAAACGGAGTTCGACTTGCCGCTGATCACAGCATCCATGGCTGTCGATTTTACCAAGCCTTCCGGCTTTGAGCGGTATGTCCGGGGAATTTATCAGATCGAAGACGGCCGGGTTTACGTGCGACCAGCCGGGTTGGAAAAATCAAGCGTTACGCTGACCATCCGCGACACCAACTGCCTGATCATCGTTCCGCCCGGCGGGCGCGGTGTCAAAAAAGGGGATCAAGTGCAAGTGCTGATGCTTAAAAAACTGGAGTGATATTGTGACGAAGCGAATCATCCAAGTTGTCGGTTTCAAGAACGCCGGCAAAACCACTTTTTGTTGCCGCCTGATTCAGGAATGGACCAAACGCGGCCTTCGTGTCGGCGCAATCAAACATGACGGGCATGACTTCACTTTCGACCGGGAGGGCACCGATTCGTGGAAATTGAGCCAGGCCGGTGCAGACCCGGTCAGCATCACTTCCGCATCGCAAACGGCTGTGTTTTCAAGGCGGCCGTCTGCCCTTGCCGACCTGATATCCTCTATGGGTGAAGTGGATCTCATCCTGGTTGAAGGTTTTAAACATGAAAATCATCCCAAAGTTGTATTGATTAACACAAAGGAAGAATGGGAGCAATTGAAAGAACTGAACCGGATTATCGCTGTGCTCACCCGCGTTCCGTTGGATGGGGCCATCCCGTGCCCGTATTGGTTCGTCCATGATCAGGAAAAGTGCATTGAATATTTGCTCAGGATTATGGGAGTGGAAGCAACATGAAAAATTTTTCGGTCACCCGCGAAAAAATCGAACTTTCTCCTTTGATTGAATGGGTTCAGGATCGCAATTGCGGCGCGATCACCACCTTCATGGGAACGGTGCGCGAACTGACAAACGGAAAAAAAACGATCTTTCTCGAGTATGAAGCTTATCAGGAGATGGCAGAAAAAATGCTGCAAAAAATCGGTGAAGAAACACTGGAGAAGTTTGACTGCAGCAAAATCGCGATCGTCCACCGCATCGGACGGCTGGAAATCGGCGACGTGGCTGTGGCCATTGCCGTTTCCTCTCCCCATCGCGATGCTTCGTTCAAAGGTTGCCGGTACGCCATCGAAAAAATAAAAGAACTGGTACCGATCTGGAAAAAAGAGCACGGTGAAGATGGCTCCTTCTGGGTTAGCAGCCAATCAGGGGCCAGGGGGGAAGAGAGGAAATGATCCGCATTTTGTGTTTTGCTGAAATCGGGGAGAAACTGGGGAACTCGATCAGTATTACCGCCGTGGAAAACATGACGGTCTCTGCCCTTCGCCGCGAGCTGGGCCGGCAGTATCCCGAATGCCGGGAACTGATTGAGACTTGCATGATTGCCGTCAATCAGGAATACGCCCGTGAAGAGACAATCATCGGAACGAAGGATGAAGTGGCCTTGATTCCGCCGATCAGCGGCGGGTGAGCCGCTCAGGTAAAAGGAGATGAAAAAATTGAAACCCATCGTCGATTCGCTGGGTCGCCCTCTGCGGGATTTGCGTATTTCCGTGACCGACCGTTGCAATTTCCGCTGTCGCTATTGCATGCCGGAAGAATTGTTCGGTTCGGGATTTTCGTTTCTTCCGAAAGAAAAATTGTTAACGTTTGAGGAAATCGTCCGCTTGGCACACATCTTCACGGAACTGGGCGTTTCCAAAATCCGGATCACCGGAGGCGAACCCTTGCTCAGGCAGGGAATTGTCCACCTCATCGAAATGCTCGCCGACATAAAACCGCTGCAAGATCTCGCCATGACCACCAATGGCGTTTTACTGACGAAATTCGCTGCCCCGCTGAAACAGGCCGGTCTCAAGCGAATCAATGTCAGTCTCGACACATTGCGCGATGATACCTTTCATCGGCTGAACTCCCGAAATTACAGTGTACGCGACGTATTGCAAGGAATCGAAGCCGCACAGAAGGCAGGGCTTTCGGTGAAAGTGAACATGGTGGTGATCAAAGGAGTGAATGACACGGAAATCGTTGAGGTGGCCCGATATTTCCGCGAACGGGAATTGGTTGTCCGCTTTATTGAATTTATGGATGTCGGCAACAGCAACGGTTGGAATGCAGACCAGGTAATCTCCAAGCAGGAAATCATCAGTCGCATTCATGCCGAAATGCCGCTTGAAGCGATCAACCCCGCTTATTTTGGCGAAGTTGCCACGCGTTACCGCTATCAGGGAACCGAAACCGAAGTCGGAATGATCCCTTCGATCACCCAGCCTTTTTGTTCCTCCTGCACCCGACTGCGCCTCTCTTCCGACGGTTTTTTATACACGTGCCTCTTTGCGACGGAGGGCTTCAACCTGCGGGATTTCATGCGGCAAGGTGCAGACGACGAAAAACTTCGCCGGTTTATCGAAAAACTGTGGGCAAAACGGGCAGACCGCTACTCTGAAGAACGATTCCTGACCGGTGATGGGAAAAACAGAAAAAAAATCGAAATGTCCTATATCGGCGGCTGAACCGGGAAGACGCGATTTCCGGATCACCAGACCAGCCCGCAGCCTGTACGGAGCGGGCTTTTTTCTTTGCTTCATGCCTTGCCATTGTCACATCCGACCGGGGTGACCGGATTCCGGAAAAGCCGCTTTTCACTTGCTTTCCTGTTTTCGATAAAATTCTTTTAAAAAATCCTTTATTTTCGAGAAAATCCACTCTCTTTTTTCTTTGGTCAAACGCTCTCTGACATAGTCCTCCGGAACATTCAAAAATTTCGAAATCACCTTGGTTGTCCCTGTATCCCGTTTCTTTTTTTCTCTGTTGTCATACGACATGACGCTATTCCCCTCCCGGCTGTGAATTTCAGTTTTATTTACATTTTATACAAAATAAGTAAAATTCCTGCCGGGATGGAGAAATAGCCTGACCACATTTTAAGCCTCCTGATCTTCCGCTTTCTGCCGGTTGATGAAGATGGGGAGCAGAAACGATTCACTTCTGCTCCTTTCATTTCTCTTTTCATTTTACGATTTCATTTCCCGCAGTTGCTTCACTTCTTTTAGCAGCGCCTGGTACCGCTGTTCGAGCTGTTCCACGTCATCCTCCTTTTGCGGCATGGACAAGCGGCCCAGGATCTGCGTCAACTCCGTTTCCACCTTTAGCAGACGCTCTTTCAGGCTTTGTTCGGAATGGAGTGACTTCCGGTTCAGACGGGTTTGATATTCGTCGTATCCCTCGGCAACGTACATCGCTTTTCCATTGCGCAGAATCAGCATGTGGTCGGCCAGCTTCCGGATCAATTGACGGTCGTGGGAGGCAAAGAGGATGGTTCCCGGATAAGCCTGCAAAACCGTTTCCAGCTGTTCACGGGTGAAGATATCCAAAAAGTTGGTCGGTTCATCGAGCAACAACAGATTTGCATCGCTTAAAAACACCTTGGCCAGTGCCACTTTTACCTTTTCTCCCCCGCTCAGCACACCAACCGTTTTATAAACTGCTTCGCGCTGAAACAAAAGACGTGCCAGAACAGTGCGAATCAGCTGTTCAGAATAAGGGCTGCTCTCTCTCACATTGTCGAGAATTGACTTCGTTTCATCGAGATTGGCCAATTGTTGATGGAAGTAGCCGATTTTCGCCGAAGGAGGAAGGTGAACCCCGTCTGCCCCAGATGCAATCATCTGAAGCAGGGTGGATTTGCCAACCCCGTTTTTGCCCGGAACAGCCACTTTCTTGCCGTTGGGAATGGTACAGGTAAGCTGGTGAAACAACACTTTTTTCTCAAAGCGTTTGCTCATGTTTTCAATCCTGAGCGCATTTTTCCCTTTAATGGGACGATAAACATTTAAATCGAACTGAACCGTCGGCAGTTCCACCGGCTTTTCTTTTTTGGCAAGTTTCTCGATCCGGGACTCGATCGCTTTCGCTTGTTTTTCCATCTTTGCCCTGGCTGAATTCGCCTTTCCTTTGTTGGATATCAATCTTGCCTCAGACGCGCTCATTCCCTTGGGCGGCTTTTCCATCGAACGGGCTTTCTGCTTCTTCTCAGCAACCACCTTCGTCAGCCTCTTTTTTTCTGCCACATACTGTTCATATTCAAAACGGGCACGTTCCAGCTCCTCTTCCTTCTGCCGACGATATTCGCTGTAGTTTCCGTGATACAGACGAACCTTTCCGTTTTCCACCTCGATGATTTTGGTGCAAACCGCATCCAGCAAAGCGCGGTCGTGGGAAATCAGGAGAACGGCTCCCGGATATTTGATCAGTTCTTTTTCCAGCCATTCCACCGACTCTGTATCCAGATGGCTGGTCGGTTCATCGGCAAAAAGGAGCTCCGGTTTCTCCGCCAGTGCACGGATCACCTTTCGCCTTGTCCGTTCCCCGCCGCTCAAAGCAGATGGGCCATCCTCCAAACGCTCCTGTTCCTCCATTTGCCGAATCCAGCCCGTCGTCCCCTGGGACAACACCTTGCCCTCGTCGGGTGGCAACTCCCCGGACAAAACCCGGAGCAAAGTGGTTTTGCCCGCACCATTGACCCCGACAACCCCTATTTTTTGCCCTGCTTTAATCTGCAAGCGCTCCAGGGAGAAAAGCAAACGATCCGCCACCCACTTTTTCAGTTGATAAGTCTCCAATACAAACACAAAAAAACCTCCCTATTTCCAGAGAGGCATTCGTATCCCAAATACGCCAAAAAACACAAGGTTTTAAGGCGTTGACATATGGCACAAAAAAAGGCACATCGAACTATGGGCATACGAATCCTGCTCCGGAAAGCAAATTTCTGCAAATGAAATTTCGCTTCAACCAAGCAGAATTAGTTGTCCATCGCTCGAAGTACCGTTCCTTTCCACATTATTTATTGCTTTTATTCTAAATTCGATTGCATCAATTGTCAAATCGGAAACGTCTCAGATGAAAAGCGGATCGCTATGTAATCTCCAGGTCCAATTCTTTGATCCGCTTTTTGATATACTTTCGGTCTTTATGCGCATGGAACGTTTCCGCCTTTTCCAAAACAGCGGCCGCGTTGTATTCGGGGATGCCGGCAAACTTTTCGTAAACGCCCTTGGGAAAAAGCACATTTCCTTCAGGCCAGTGCACTTCAAGATTTCCCGCCTTGATTCGCGCAAATTTGGCCCGTCCGTGAAATATTCCATACGCGTTGTGGACGACAACCGCTTCTCCCTCCGCAATGCCAAGGCTTCCGGCATCGTCGGGGTTCATCAAAACATCGTAGCGATCAGCATCGTTAAAAGGATCCCTCGTGTTATAAATCATGGAGTTAAACTGTTTCCCCCGGCGTGAAGTGACATAAAACTGTCCCTCCTCCTTTCTACGCTCCGGCAATTCGATCGGAATCAATCGGCCGCGTCCGTCGGGGGTGGGACATTCTCCTCCCTCGCACAGCCAGGCTCCGCCCCACTGAAAGACATCGCCCTGCTTCCGGAGGTTTTGAATCCCCTCATAATCGGGCGCCGCCTTGGCGATCTCCTCCCGAATCTGCGAAGTCGTCTCAAACCAAATCAGCCGCTTCTGCTCCGGACGGACAAGCGCCGCCAGATCCCGGTAAATTTCCCACTCCGGCCTCGCTTCTTCAATTCGGGGCCCTTCAATTTCCGGAGAAAAATAAACCATCCGTTCCGTCGATGTAGATGTCACCCCGCCCGGAATCTCATACCGGGTCATCGCCGGCAAAACAAGAACCGCTTCTTTGGCATCGGTCAAAGTGGAGGTGTTCAAAATAATATCCTGATGCACGCGGACTTCGATATTCTCCAAACACTTTCTCATAAAATCGGGGTCCGGCATCGTTTCCAGGAAATTGCCACCGGAGGTATAAAAAAGCTTCAGCTTTCGCTGATGATCCTCCGGCAACAGCGCATTTTCCAATGATATCCCCACGATATCCCCCTGCCAGCGCGGGAGCGGAAACCCCCAGATCCGTTCGATTCTGGCCACGTTTTCATCGGAGAAATCGCCGCCGGGCAAACTGAAGGGATCGGCTCCCATCTCACCTGACCCCTGCACGCCGGAATGGCCCCGGATCGGCATCACCCCGCAGTGTTCCCGGCCGATAAACCCGCGCAGCAGAGCCAAATTGACGACTTGGGAAACATTATCGGTACCGAAGCGGTGTTGCGTCAGTCCCATCGACCAGACAAAAACAGCGGAGTCCGCTTTGGCCAACAATTCGGCAAACTCTTTCATCCGTTCGCGCGTCAATCCGGACGACTCCTCCAGCACTTCCCAGCTGTATTGCTGTACATGCTGTTTCAATTCCGGCAGACCGTTCACATGCTCGCGCACAAAATCATGCCGGATCGCAGAGCCGGGATTTTTTTCTTCCATTTCAAACCAATGCTTTATCACGCCGTTCATAAAGGCAATATCGCCGCCGATGTTGACCTGGTAAAAATCATCCGCAATTTTTGTCCCAAACAGGGCGGAATCAGGAATCGACGGAATCCAGTATTGATCCATCGCCGGTTCGTGATAAGGGTTAATCACGATGATTTTGGTCCCTTTTCGTTTGGCAGCGTACATGTATTTGGTTGAGACCGGTTGATTATTGGCCGCAACGCTCCCCCAGAAGACGAGCACATCCGTCCCGATCCAATCCTTGTAGCTGCAGCTGGATGCCCCGATTCCGAGTGACCGCTTCAGGGCTGTCTTGGAAGGAGAGTGACAAATCCGAGAAGCGTTGTCAATGTTGTTGGTGCCCAAAAAACGGGCGACTTTGGCGGCAACATAATAAGTTTCGTTGGGAATCCCCCGTGAGGTCAAATAAAACGCCATCTGCTTCGGATCAATCGCCTTCACCTTCGCCGCGATGTACCGTAATGCTTCATCCCAGCTGATCCTCCGAAACGAACGCTCCCCTTTTAAACGGAGCAGCGGATAAGGAATTCTTCCCAGCTTTCGCAGCGCCGTACTGTCCAACTTACGTAGTTCGTCAATATCGCGATGAAGGACATCGGGCCGGATCGCCGGCATCGTATTGAGTCGCAGCAGATTTAAACGCGTTGTACACAGATGCATGCCGGTCAATGTCTGATCTCTCAAGCCGGCCACTCCCAGCGCACACCCGTCGCAGACGCCCTTGGTCAAAATGCGCGCCGCAAACTCCAGCTGGTCGCGATTTTCCCAAACCACTTTCAGCGTATCCCGCAAATGGTGCGGTTTCAGCTTTCCCAATCCAAAAGGCATCGGGCTGACCCACAATTTGGGATCAGGCCATTTCGGCAGCTTGACCGGCCCGGTATGTTTTGTCTCCCCCACTGTTCTCCCCTCTTTTTCCTGAAATGTCTCATCATTTAATTTCCGGTTGTCAAAAGACTAAGGTTTTTCCCAACTGAAAAATTTCATTAGAGATACGATATAATCATTATAAAATGAGATATTTTATTTCTCAAATGATTCAACCTTTATAAAGGGGCGTATGGTTATGGAGCAATCGATCCGCCGTCCGGTGATTCGCTGCCATGAATCAGAGCTGGAACCTGTGGAAGATGATATTGTCGTGGAATATCCGCTGACCATCATGCTGAATGGAATTGAATTTGCCACCATCGTCTGCAGTCCGGTCGATGTGGAAGATCTCGTGTACGGATTCCTCGCCGCCGAGGGTGTGATTCGGGCTTCATCCGATCTCAAAGCACTTTCACTCGATTACAAAGGCGGGTTTGCTTATGCGGAAACGAGGAATCCATCCCCTCAAGCCCGAGAATTTTATTCCAAACGCTTTATCGGCTCCTGTTGCGGCAAGAGCAGACAATCCTTTTATTTTCACAACGACGTGAAAACGGCAAAAACCGTAACCAGCCGGGCGGTCGTTACGCTGGACGAATGCTTTCAGCTGATGGAGATGATGCACAGCCGGTCCAATTGCTTTCGACAGACCGGCGGAGTTCATAATGCCGCATTGTGCGACCGCAGTCAGATTCTTGCCATGCGTACGGACATCGGGCGGCACAATGCACTGGATAAACTTTACGGCCACTGGCTGCGCTCCCCGATTCCGCTTCATGATAAGCTGGTGGCTTTCAGCGGGCGCATTTCATCGGAAATCCTGTTAAAAGCAGCCAAAATCGGCGTCGGCATCCTGTTGTCCAAATCCGCCCCCACCGATTTGGCGCTCACCCTGGCTGATGAGCTGGGAATTACGACCGGATTTATGCGAAACCGCAAATGCAATATTTATACTCATCCTGACCGGATTTTGCCTCATTGCCCTCTTCCCCTGCTGATCCTATCTGCTTGAAACGGAGGCGGCACCAAAAGGCAGAGCGGGCATAATCCCAATGGTAGCGGCTGAATTCGCCGTTCGGGTGGAAATATTGCCAGACTTCAGGAAAATGTTGCTTCAGTTCCATTAATATCTCCCGCCTGCGCTTCTCAATCAAATGCTGGTCATGCCTGAATCTGGCCCCGACCGCCTCCAGCGCTTCCGTCACTTTAAGCGGAACCTGCCGCCAGTTCTGCTTCCATTCCTCATAGGAATCAATCAGATAATGGATCGTCATCTCCGCATCATCGTACAAATCGTACAATAAATGTCCCGGAAGCGCTTCTCTCATTTTTACCGTCATGTTCCATTTTCCTTTCCTTTTCAGAAGATTACGGTTTAATCTTCAAAACAGCCGGGTATTGCCATATGTAATGCGAGTTGGCCTGAGCTTGGGCCAACCGTTTCTGTTTTGAAAAAGATTCCAGCAAAGTAAATATTTTTCGCCCGTGATAAAAACACCTTCTTTTTTCTTTCGGAAGTTGATTTGCATCAACATACCTGTTTTCCTTTGGCCTATACCCTTCCATTTCATTTCCATATAATGCATTAATCCACGCAAGGGAGTTTTGACAATGAAGATCCTGAATGATTTGCCATTGGGAACTTTTGATCTGCATATTCATACCACCGCATCAGACGGGCGTTACCGGCCGGCAGAAATCCTTGATCTCGCGACCAAAGTCGGGTTAAAAACGATTTCCATCACCGATCACGATACGCTGGACGGCCTCCGTGAAGCGATCAGCCTGGCTCCGGCTTATGATTTGACGGTAATTCCCGGGGTGGAGATATCCACCCGCTGGCAAAGCCTGAGCATCGATATTTTAGGTTATAACATCCGCGATCTGGATCTGCTTCACTCGCGTTTGGCCGAATTTCGCGAAAACCGGGAAGAACGCGCCAAGAAAATCATCGAAAAGTTTTGCCGTCTGGGCATGCCGATCACCCTGGAAGATGTAAAAAAAATCAGCGGGAACGGCATCATCGCCAGACCGCACATCGCCCAAGCCATCGTGGTCAAAGGTTATGCCTATGATACAAAAGAAGTGTTTAATCACTATCTTGGCGATGGCAAACCCGCCGATGTCAGCAAAAAAGAACTCCCGCTCCCCGAAGGCATCCGAATGATCCGCGAAGCAGGAGGGGTCGCCGTTCTGGCTCATCCTGGATACCTGAAAAACCATGAGCTCATTGAAGAAATTATCTTGATGGGGATCGACGGGATCGAAGTATGGCACCGCCAGCATGGCAAAAGAGAAGCCAAAAAATTTTTGCAAATGGCAGAGCAACATGATTTAATCGTGACGGGCGGTTCCGACTTCCACCATGACGAACACGCTTTGGGCCATTTCAGATAAGCCCAGCAAGAGCGATGCAGCGGGTAAACCCCGTGCAAATGAAGGGATTTACCCGCTGCATCGACAAGCGCTGTATTATTTTTCTCCCCTTTTATACCCTCCGAACAAAGCATGTCCGGCTTTCACCCAAAAAGCATCGACTCCCGTAAAACCGGCCTCTTGCAGCCAACCGAGCTGTTCCGGCAACGTGGATGGTTTATCCACCGCCGGATCCGGATAATGAAATAAATTCCACTTCTCTTTCTGAAACTGGTTAAATGCCTGCAAATTCCCCTCAAAATCCAGGGAGCGGCGGGCGGTCTCCTCATCCCAAGCCCGTCCCATATGAATCCGCGCATATTCACTTGTTTCTTTCATGATGTCGGCTATGAGCAAAGCGCCGCCCGGATCCAAAACCGAATATAACCCTTTAAATAACGCTCGCTTTTGCTCTCCGTCCAGATGATGGATCACCAAGCTGCTGACAAAACAATGGATCTTTTCATCAAACATCCGGTACCACTCGTAATCAAAGAGATTAAAGAGCCGGAATTCAACGCGATCCCCGAAAGATTGCAAACGCCGGCGGGCATGCCGGATCATCTGCTGAGAACCGTCGAGGGCTATCACTTTGCTGTTCGGGTACTGAGTCAGAATGGTTTCACTTAACCATCCGCCTCCGGCCCCGATCTCCACCGCGACGAAAGATTCATCTCTTTCGAAGGGAATCAGGTCCGTGAAAGTACGGCCCCATTCTTCACGCTCGGGAACAAAAATATGCCCGTATCGCAGAAATAACGCTGTATCACGATCTTGCCATTCTCCCCGCTGCTTTTCCTGTTTCATGCTCCCAGCTCCTTTGCATATGAAAAACTTTTATTTTATATCCATCATATTTTCTATTAAACTATTTTTATAAGAAATTCCATTTGGAAACAGAAAGGTTCGAGCGACTATGAATTGGCGAAATCTGTCCCTTTTATTCTCTCTGGCCGCTTTGTGGGGGGCTTCCTTTTTATTCATGCGGATTGCTGCACCGGTGATCGGCCCGATATTCCTTGTTGCCCTCCGCCTTGGATTCGCTTTTCTGGCCCTGTTCCTCTACGGTCTGGTCATTAAAAAAGGGCTTGGATTTATCGGCAGCTGGAAAAAATATATTGCTCTGGGAGCGGTAAATGCGGCGATTCCGTTTGTGCTGATTTCGTTTTCTGAAGTATACCTGCCCGCTTCGTTCGCGGCCATTCTCAATGCAACCACCCCGTTGTTTTCTGCGGTGATCGCCCGCATCTGGATTAAAGAACCGTTAAACGCAAGAAAAATCCTCGGCCTTATTACCGGTTTTATCGGCGTCATCGTTTTGGTGGGCTGGACAACGATCCAGCTTCACTGGCAAACCGTTGTCGCGATCGTCAGTTCCTTGATGGCCGCTTGTTTTTACGGGATCGGTTCCATTTATGCCAAGAAAAATTTCAACGCCACCCCTCTGGAACTCTCCATCGGCCAGATGTTCGGTTCTGCCGTGGCCATCTTGCCTTTTGCCTGTTTTACCATACCCGGGCAGATTCCATCGATGGCCGTCATCTGGTCCGTCCTGGGATTGGCCCTCCTTTCCACCGCCTTTGCGTACTTGCTCTATTTCCGGCTGTTAAAAGAGGTTGGTCCGACCCAGACCTTGTATGTTACCTTTCTCGTTCCGATCTTCGGCTGCATCTGGGGAGCGATCTTCCTCCGGGAACGAATCGGACTGGCCACCTGCTTCGGACTTTGTTTGATTATTTTCAGCATTCTTCTCTTGACGAACCTGCCGCTTGGAAGAAAGAAAAAAGTGCAGGCCTGACTTCTGGCAAACCTCCGTCCTTTCGGGGAGACGGGGGTTTTTGTTTTTATGCCAATCAATCCATCTCCTCCGCTTCGACAAGTCCGGTGAGAGCATTCAGATCCGCATCGTCCGGAATCCCCGGGTACGGATTCATGGCGTTGGCCGCGGCACAAGCAACCCCCAGTTGCAAAGAAGGCCTGATTCTCTTTGTTTGCACATACCGCGAAACAAATCCGCCCAACAACGTATCGCCGCAGGCAATGGGGTTAACGGCCGCAACCCGCGGGGATTTCAGGAAAAAGCACTCCGTTTGACCGGCGTAGAGCAGACCTTCTTTTCCCAATGTCACTACCATGTGTTTCACGCCTTGATTTATCCAGTTTTTCATTTCCTGCAATATCGTCCGGAGATCCGCATTTTCAGCCACTCCCGTCAGTTCTTGAAACTCTTCCAAATTGGGCTTGACGAACCACGGATTTACCCGCATCGCCTCTTGAAGCGCCTTTCCGCTCGTATCCACAATAATTTTTACGGATTTTTCCGTCAATTGTCTGGCCAGTTCGGCATAAAAGGAACTGGAAACACCGCCGGGAAGGCTTCCGGAAAAGATCACGATGTCACCTTCGCGGATGTCGGAATAAAGCTTCTGTTTCAAGTCGCTTTGTTCCTCCCCGCTCACTTCCGGCCCGGGTTCATTGACGACGGTAACCCGGCCGTTTTTCTTTTCTACGAAGATGCTGCAAATTCTCGTTTCCCCTTTGATTTTGGTCAAACGGTTGAAAATTCCCGGGATCCAGCAACCTTCCTGCACCAGCTCTCCCGCCATTCCCCCAACAAATCCGTAGATCGCCACAGCCATCTGAAAATGGCGGCAGGCACGAGCCACATTTAATCCTTTTCCTCCGGGAACAACACGGAAATCGGTGGCCCGGTTTACCTCATCATAGCACAATTCCGGCAACAGAATCGTCCGATCGAGAGCGGGATTTGGACAGAAGATGCGAATCAATGCATTCACCTCGCAAGGATGGATATCTTTGCAAAATTTTCCTCTGTATATTACATTAATAATATATTGATAATTAACGATCAATTCTTAATTTATTGAATGATAGCCCGATCGGGAGGGAACGCGATGGGTCGCCTGATGACCGAAGAAAAGTTTTCCTTGCTCTGCTCACTGGCCAATGAACGGGGAATTATTACGGCTACGGCGATGGATCAACGCGGATCACTGAAAAAGGCACTGGCTCAGTACAGTCAAAACGAGGTAATGGAAAAACAGCTCATTGCCTTTAAAACCTTGGTCTCGGAAATCCTTTCTCCCCATGCGAGCAGCATCCTGCTCGATCCCGAATACGGATGGCCGGCCGCGAAACAGCGCGCTGACAATGCAGGACTGATCATGGCTTACGAGCAAACCGGGTACAGCGCAGAAGACGAAAACCGCATGCCCGATCTGCTCCCCGAGTGGTCGGTTCTGCGCTTAAAACAGAGAGGAGCACAGGCGGTAAAACTGCTCGTTTACTATGATCCCGATGACCGGGAAGAAATCAACACCGTCAAGCAGGCGCTGATTGAACGGGTGGGCCTGGAGTGCAAAGCGTTAAATCTTCCGTTCTTTTTGGAACCGTTATGTTACTCCCGGCACATTCCCGACAGCAAGGGCATCGAATTTGCCAAAGTCCGCCCGCACAATGTAAGGAAAATGATGAAGGAATTTTCACGGCCGGCATACCATATCGATGTCTTGAAAGTGGAAGTGCCCGTAAATGTCCACTATGTGAAAGGACTGAAAGCGAACGAAGGCCATCCCGTCGCATACACTCTGGAAGAAGCGAAAACACTGATGCAGGAAGCCGCCGCAGCCGCCGAAGTGCCTTTTATCTTTTTAAGCGGCGGGGTGACGGATGAAGTTTTTATCGAAACCCTTGAGTTCGCCGGTGAAGCACAGATTCCCTTCTCCGGTGTTCTCTGCGGCCGCGCCTCCTGGCAAGACGGCATTCCCGTCTACGCCCGCCATGGGGAGGCAGCCCTGCGGGAATGGCTGTTAAACGTGGGAGTAAAAAGAGTGCAGAAGCTGAATGACGTGTTGCAAAAAAATGCCGTCGCCTGGTGGAATGTTTACGGAGGAAAAGAACGGTTAAACATTGTTGCCGGTTAATCCGTTGAAGAAGAGATGACCTGTGAGCGGCTTCCGTCAAAGATGCACCGGTGCCGGTATATTTTTTCTCACTTCGGCCATCATAGTACAACGGAAAACTTAAGGTTCAGCTGTCACGTAATTTCTCACCCCTTGAAAAAATCAAAATCGGCTAAAGTGAGGGTGTTTTTCCTGTGAAAAATGAGATCGAACTTCACGGCACCGTCTTTTTTGAACCGGCCACAGGAACATGGACCAGCTCCGGAACGGGATGGTGGATCGAAAAAACTTCGGGGCCTCACGCCAAAATCAGATTTGAAGAACGAATCAAATTTGCAAAAAATTTGGCCGACCCGCTGAAAACAAACAGCTACAGCCTATCTCTCAGCAACATCAGCCAAAACGGTCAGGTTGATGCTTACAATATCGATGAAGACGGATTTATTCTCAGATGGAAAGATTATTCCGCGGCCCCGTGCATCGCTTCTTTCTCTGTCGCCGGCAGCAAAGTCTCCTATGTGCCCAATGACCGTGCCCTGAGCAATGAAGACAGCGTGGCGGATATCTATGCCGCCGGGCTGTTGTTTGATTACGAGGCCAAGTACGGGGTTGTGACTGTCATGGGATCGGCCAGCATTTCATCTCACGAAAAAATCGACACCAGTCTGGAGATCCTGGGCCAGCACGGGAACAACTGGAAATCGGCGCTGGAAAATGAGCAGGACGAATTCAGCCGGCAACTTCTGCAAGACAAACTGGACCGGCTGCAAGTCAGAATGGACCGGCATCGGAAGATCAAGGAAAAAAGCGCCTCCTATTGGTATTCGGCCAAAAAGTTCGGCGAATTGTGGGGCAGGTATGCGGCGACGGAACAAGAGAAAGCGTTAGGTGGTTGCTATGTGCCTGTCTGTACGGGAGGAGGCCCCGGCATCATGCAGGCTGTCGCAGAGGGAGCGAGAAGCCAGAACGCGCATGTCATCGGGATTGACTGTCAGTTTGGCTATGACAATTTTTTCAACCTGCGCGACAGTTATTCCATTTACTCCAATCAACGGCTCAGAATGAACAATTTCTCCATCCGCGAAGGGGTCCTGATCAATTACTCCCACGTGATCCTGTTCTGGCCAGGCGGCTACGGCACTGCTTGGGAAGTGTTTGAAACCTTGTCCAAAATCTCCACCAAACATCTGAGAAGACACCGGACAAAAGTGATTTTTGTCCACCGGGAATATTGGGAACCGCTCTTCCGTTTAGTCGACCACATGCGGGAGTTCGGCACAATAAACAGCTATGGTGACCGAATCAAAATCCCCGGTGTGGATGACCGGTTGCCGGATGAAGCTTATATCGCCGAAGTCGTCGATACGCCCGAAGAAGCCTTTGCCAAAACGCGGGCATTTGTCGAAGAGCTTTACCGGCGGAATCAGCTGACCTTGCGCAGTTATTAGGATAAAAAACAAAAAGCGAAACACAGGGGTGCACCTGCGTTTCGCCTTTTTATCGCGATTAATTGTTTTCCGCTTTCCTGCGGCTGGCCAAAGCGAGGTAAATTCCCGCCAGAATGGAAATGAGAATGACGATGGCCGCCGTCCATTGCGCCGCTGTCCAGTGAAAAAGATAGCGCGGCGAATCCCCCCGCAGCATTTCCAGACAAAAACGGCCGGCATTGTACAAGATGCTGTATAGGAGGAAAAGATAACCTTTGGGCATCTTCTTCTGCATGAGGATGAGAAGCAGGGCGAAGATGATCACATCCATCTGCCCTTCCCACACTTCGGCCGGCCATAGCGGCTGATCCCCGTAAGTAGCCCGGGCCACGGTCCCCTCGGGATAAACCAGCCCGAAGTCTCCCCCGGTCGGGTCGCCAAAGGCATCTCCATTCATCAGGTTGGCGTCCCGGCCGATGCTCTGGCCCAGAATGAGCCCCGGAGCGCACAAATCAGCCAATTCCCAGAAAGAAAGCTGATGCTTGCGCACATACCAGAGGCCGACCAGAAGCGCCCCGACAACACCGCCCTGAATCGACAAGCCTCCATGCCAGATGGCCGGAATCTCCCATAAATTATTTTTATAATAGCCCCAGTCAAACAGGAAAACATGCCAAAATCGCGACCCGATGATCGCGCCGAACAGAACCGGAACAATCATATCAAGCAATGGCTCGATTAGATGATCCTTTTTTTGCAGTTTGGCCAGGGTCACCGTCACGCCGAGGCCGAGCAAAATCGCCAGCAAAAACAGGATGCTGTAGGAACGGATCGGAAAGGAACCGATGTGCCCCAAATATTGGTGCAATGTTTTCTCCTCCTTCTTTTACCTGGATCAAGGTGCCACGATTGCCTCGTTTCCCATATTAACACAGTGCCGGTCCCATTCTCATCCTTATTATTTGATCTGCCCGCCACAAACGGCTTCCGGCTGCAATCACAACTTATGTTCAAGCCGATTTCACAGACGCGCCGGCTTCGAACGGATCCCTTTTAATTGCGGATGGTTTCGCAACAGATGGAGCAGGAATTTCAACCGCATCACATAGGTGTGATCCTTCAGTGTACGGCGGTATGCGTTGGCCGCCATCTCCTCTCTCTCTTCATCATGGTGCAGGTAATAGCGGATTTTTTTCCGTAAATCATTTAATCCGCGGAATGTAGCCATTTCCGTTTGGGGATCGTATAACCTCTGCATGTCCTCGCGCCATGTGGCCAGTTGGAAGGCCCGGCAGGCCGCGATTTCAAACGTGCGGTTGTTGGGAGTGTGCGCCGGGATGTTTAACGGATTATCCTGACGGTCATTGGATGTGCGATGTATATTAAGTACAATTTTTGCACCATTGTAATATTTGACGACTTCCGAAGGGGGAATCGGCCGGTTATGGATACAGGCTTTCAGTTTGTCGTAGTTTTTTAATTTCTCCCACCACTGTCCGATGATCACCGTTTTGTGCCGCAGCAACAGCGGTGTCAATGTATCGAAAAAGTGGATGCGGACAGGGAAAGCGCTGCCGACAAAACAGATGTCGGACCGATATTTTTCCGGGACTTCCTGCGGGCAATATTTGTCCGGATTTACGGCCAGCGGGAGGTGAACTGCCGGTTTCCCCCTGTTTCGATAAAACCGGACGCTGTTGCTGTCCTGAGTCACCACAAAATGATAAGGCTTTACCAACTGTTCATGTGTCTTTAACCGGTAGGGATCATCCACCACCCAGACTCCGATCGGAATGCGGTATGAGCGCAACCGGGTGACTACTGACGCAGGCAGATTCGCTCCCCGGAAGGATAAAATCACATCAGGCCGGAAATTGCGAATCCGTGAAAAAAGCAATGAAGGATGCTCACGACGCAGCAAAAAGGAAGAGAAACGGAAATTGGGGAGGCTTTTTTCCATCTGGCGAAAAGCTTGAATGATGTTTTGATCCTCATCGGACAAATGATTCTGGAATGAAAACCCACATCCCGAAGAAATATAGAAAAGGCGCATTCATCTTCGTCCCTTTCCTTTCTATCTCATAAGCTAACATCATTTTATTTTCCCGCCACTCAAAAAGTGCGCTCCATCCTTGAAAATCCTCTTTTGTCCAGGGGTTCCCCTTCTTGCTTGTAATTCGCGGCCGGGGCAGAGATCCAGAAATCTCTCTTGGTGTCTCCTATCATCTTATGCTAATATTCACAAGTATCCTATAATAAAGAGAAGAAATTCAATATATAAAAAAGACGCCCAACTTGTGAAGGAGGTCAACATGATCAGCATGAAACAGCTCATTACCGCGATGGCCGCCTTTCTGGCACTTGGTCTGACCGCCTGCAACTCTTCCCTTCCTGCACAATCCGCAACTCCCCCCAAGGCTAAACCGGCGGCGACAATCAGCAGCCAACAGTTGTTATCCGACCTGTGGTTTCAGACTTCCGGGGAAGCAAAAGCGCTGTATTACCAGGGTTACAATATCGGAACGATGAGATTGGATCAGGCTCTGGACAAAGGGACAGAGAAAAAGCCGGCTGTCGTCCTGGATTTGGACGAGACGGTATTCGACAACAGCCCCTACCAGGCGTATACGGCAAAAGAGAATAAAGAATATCCCGACCAATGGGACAAATGGGTTGCCAGTGCCAAAGCAAAAGCACTGCCGGGTGCAATTGATTTTCTCAACCATGCCGACAAAAAAGGCGTTGATATTTACTATATTTCCAACCGGAAAGAATCGCAGAAAGAGGCGACGATCAAAAATCTTCAACTCATCGGCGCCCCGCAAGCGACGCCTGATCACGTTCTGTTGCAACAGCCGGAAGAGAAAGGGAAAGAAAACAGACGGCAGCAAGTTGCCAAAAATCATCAGATCCTGTTGTTCTTTGGCGACAACCTGAGCGATTTCAGCGGTTTTGAAGGAAAGGAGCTGACCGAAAGAAACGCGATGGTGGAGCAAATGAAAAGCCAGTTTGGCGACAAGTTGATCATCTTCCCCAATCCGATGTATGGCGATTGGGAAGGCGCCATCTATCATTTTGACTATAGTAAATCGGACGAAGAAAAAGATCAGCTCCGACGCAATCATTTAAGCGAGTTCCAACCTTAACTTTCCTCGTCCGGCCCGCAATGCATTTCCACAGAAAACCAGCCGATTTCCTTCGGGACTGTCCGGCTGGTTTTCGTTTTTAAAACACGCTGCCACCCGGATGCCTGATACGATCCCACCTGAATCCAAGGATTACCTGTATCGCGAATTGTCGCATTCTTAATCTATATAATTTTATTAACAAAATGAATTTCGCTGACAAATTTTTTACTATTTAGAAAATCGAGTCGCAAAATTATATATTTTTCAAACAGTTTATGTATAATGTAGAGGTGTAAGCTATTTAAGAAAAAGGTGATGCCATTTGGAAGGAAAGCAGTTGGGTGGAAGGTATGAAATCCTTCAACACCTGGGCGACGGTGGCATGGCAAGTGTTTACAAAGCTAAGGACGTGCTTTTGAACCGGCACGTGGCCGTTAAAGTATTAAATGACCAATTAAGCAAAGATGAAGGATTTGTGAACCGTTTTTTACGCGAGGCGCAAATGGCCGGAAAAATGTCCCATCCCAATATTGTCAATGTCTACGACGTGGGACAGGAGGCACAAACTTATTACATCGTCATGGAATTTGTCGAAGGGCTTACCTTGGACGAGCTCCTGCGGATGCGCGGCCCTCTTCCCTCTGCCGAAGCGATGAAAATCGCCATGCAGATCTGTGACGGATTATCTCATGCGCACAAACACGGGATCATCCATCGTGACATAAAACCTCACAATATCATGAGCACACCGGACGGCCGCTATAAGATCATGGATTTTGGCATCTCCCGCCTGCTCGGTGCAACGACGCACTATACAAAAACGGGAACGGTTCTCGGCTCCGTCCATTATCTTTCTCCGGAACAGGCATCCGGTCATAAGGTAAGTTATATGTCCGACTTGTATTCGCTGGGCGTGGTTTTGTATGAACTGGTGACCGGACAAGTTCCGTTTGATGCCGATGAAATTGTGGCCATTGCATTGAAGCATATACAGCAGCCTGTTCCTGATCCAAAATCAACCAATCCACAGTTGCCCGACCCATTGTGCCACATCATACATAAAGCGCTGTCCAAAAAACCGCAGCACCGTTTTCAATCAGCCGACCAAATGAAAAACGCCCTCCGGGAAGCTTTGCATGGCACATACCAGCCGGAAATTCCTTCGACAGACCGTGCAGGGGTGCAACGGCCGGCCAAAGCGAAGAATAAGAGAAAAGTGTTGCTGAGCGGTTCTCTCCTGTTTGTCATCATCCTGCTGTTCTGTTTGGGGTTCAACTTTGTAAACACCGATAACAACCCCCGTAAGCTCGGGGTAATCGCCGCTCCGTTTATCAATAATGAGGACACACAAAAAGTGGCAGAAGCCGCTCATAAAAAAATAAAATTTTCCGAAGAAAAGCCAAAGCACAAAACAATTGATGATCCAAACGAGACCAAACCGCAGCCGAAACAAGACGATGTGGATCCCCCTTTTTCGGACAAAGAGCCGCAAGCCCCCAAACCGCCTGAGGCCTCGCCACCCAAAAATCCGGACAACGACCAGGAACAAGATCCGCCACCTGCCCCGCCGCCGGAGGAACAAATTCCTGCGGTCAAGTATGTCGTGATCGCCGGCAAATTTGATAAACAGGAAGATGCGCAAAACCGGGTTAATCAGTTGAAGGAAAAAGGAATCGACTCCCGACTCTATCAGAAGAAGGAAAATGGACAAATCGTTTATTATGTAAACGCCGGCATATATGACAAACGGCCCGATGCGGATGCAAAAGCAGAACAAATCCATCAAGCCGGCTTCAGCGATGCCTACGTGAAAGAGATACGGACGCGTTCGGGTCATCCCCCGGCAAACAGATCTTGACACACGGATCAACACCTTGCGAAAGGAAACTTTCCTCACCATGTACAAGGAACCCACCTGATCTTGCAGATGGGTTCCTTCCCTTTAATACCCGAGTTCGCTTAAACGCTGTTTCACTTTCTCTTCATCCGCCACTGTCGCGCGGTGCAGTTTGACCTTTACCCCTTGTGCCAACGGATCTTTGCGCCTGTATTTTTGCAGCATTTGCTTCACCCATCGCTCCATCTGTCCCCTCAATTGTTTCGCCACCTGGGGATGTTGTGCGATCACATTTTTTGTTTCACCCCGGTCTTTTTTCAAATCATACAATTCCCATTTCGGATTTCCGTAAACATCCTTCTCATAGGAGCGGATCAGTTTCCAGCGCAAGGTTCGGATCGAGCGCTTCAGCTGCCAGTTGGCCTCACAGGAAACGACAAAGGGGCGAATCTGCTTCACTTTTCCCTGAATCAACGGCAACAGTGAACGCCCGTCAATCCTGCCGATCCCTTTCGGCTTCCTGATCCCGGCCAGATGCAAAACAGTGGGGAATATATCCGCATGCTGACAAAGAGGAGTAATGCGTTTATTCTTGGGCAGCCGTTTCGGGTAAGAAATGATGCAGGGAACATGAATTGTCGGTTCGTACAATCCGTGATGATCAAAGTAGATCCGGTGTTCCCCCAAACTTTCCCCATGGTCAGCGACTGCGATCAGCAACGTCTCTTCCAGCGTCCCCGTCTCTGACAACACCTTGATAATATCTCCGATCGAGTCATCCACCTGCTTCACGCTGCCATCATAGCGCTGGCGAATGCTGCTGGCCGGGAGACCGCTTTTATTGTATTTGTTTATAAAACTCCACAGTGGTTCCCGCATCACGGCTTTCAGGGAAGGTTCCTTCCGCACTTCCGAGACCGTGGCAGCATGCTTTTCAGCCCATTTGGCATAAGGCGGTTCCGGCATATAGGGGTAGTGCGGGTCCCAATAATGTAAAAACAGGAAAAAATCCGGTTCATGTGCGTGTTTTTTCAACCATGCGACCGCTTTTTGGCTGACCTCCCGCGCAGGCAAAGTCAAATGCGTTTCCTTATCCCCCGCCGGATCGATGTACGTTTGGTATCCTTTTTTAAACCAGGCGCTGTTTTTGCCGGTGATGCGGTGATTGCAATCAACTGCGGCGGTCGTATAACCGTGTTTTTGCAAGATTTGCGCCAACGGAACCAACCGCGCGGGAATCGGAACGTGCTTCATATTGACAATCCCGTGCTGATGCGGATTTTTTCCCGTCATAATCGTGACGAACGAACTGCGGGTTACATTGTTTTCCGCAATCATGTTCTCAAACAAAACTCCCTGTTTCGCCAGGGAATCCAGATGAGGAGTGAGAGACGGTTTCCGGTTGTTGTAGCATCCCAAACGATCAGCTCTAAGCGTATCGATGGCAATCAAGACGATTTTCATCATCTCACCTGCCTTTAAGGTCGTTTCCCTTTTCTTAGCATATGAGTAACTGTCCAATTCGGTGTCGTTCCACGGGAATAGGCATTGGTTAGTTTTGCAGGCCGGCTAAACCGTCACGGCTTTTCCGCGCATTCCCGGCAGCGGCTTCAGACCGAATTGGGCGAGCAGGGTAGGCGCCACATCGGTAATGCGGATCGTTTCCAATCTGCCAGCCGAACCCGTTCCATTCCCTTTTTGTGTCATGATAAAAATGCCTTCATAATCATGGTTGGCTCCATCCGGTCCCGTATCATTTTCATAGATATAAACCTTGCCCAATCCAATTTTGCCGACGGAACGCCAGTAAAGGTCACCAAAATAGATGAGCAGATCGGGAGGAATATTTTTGGTGGCAACATAGCGTTTTTCCGGCCGGATCACTTTGGTGTGAAGCGGATTTCCTTCTTCATCAGTCAATTTTTTCAACTTTTGCACGATTTCTTTTCGCAGGGAGGGCAATTTTCCCGGAGGAATGATGCCTTGCGGCTCCCGGCCTTTGACGTTGAAACACAACCGGCCGTAATAGCCGCCGTAACCCCAGGCAACCGTCCTGCTCCAGTCGACGAGATCCGCAGAAAGCTCAGCCGGTCTGTGCACGGGTTTCCTTAATGTCAAATAGCCTTCCCGGATCAGCCATTCATTGATGCAAAAGCCGCCGTCCATCCGTTTCGCCCCATGGTCAGAGACGACAAAAATCCGCGTCCCTTCCGGAACCTGGTCAAGAAGTTCCCCGATCTTTTGATCGACAAAACGATAGTAATCCAATATCGCATTTTGATAAGGGGACTCTTGATAAAGCACATGGCGATCGTCCATGTATTGCCAAAAAGCGTGATGGATACGGTCGACCCCCATTTCGACCATCATCATAAAATCCCAGGGTTTATTGTTGATAAGCCAGCGGGCAGTATTGAAACGGGTGTCCGTCATCTGGTAGATCTGTTCAAGCAAGTCATCTCGCGGGCTGGTGCGAAAATTTTTCACATCGAAGCGATATTCTCCCACTTGTTCCTCGATCTCCCGTGCCAGTGAGGCCGGATAAGTGTAGGTTTCTGCATTTTCCGGTGTTAAAAAACAACTGATCAAATGACCGTGGATCGGTTTTGGCGGATACGACGGCGGAACTCCGATGACAATCGATTGATACCCGTTCTTCCCCAATATATCCCAGACACACGGCTCCTTTAACGAACTGCTGTCCACAATATGGATATCGTCATAGTCATGGCTGTTGCGGTTGCGAAAACCGTAAAACCCCAATTGCCCCGGATCTTTTCCCGTCATCATCACCGCCCACGCCGGCACGGTGATCGGCGGGTCGCTGCTTCTCATGCGTGCGAAAACGCCGGTATTGATCAATCGTTTCAAATGAGGAAGCACATTGAAATACCGGTCAAATACCAACGACGGCTCAGCGCAATCAAGTCCGATGACGAGAACTTTGGGCCGGGCCGTCATCCTCTCTCACCCGCCATCCGCGCCAGCAATCCTTTCTGCTCCAAAAAAGCAAGGACGCGATGCTTGCTTTCTTCCGGCGATTCCCGATCTGTTTCCAAAACCAGATCCGGATTGTCCGGTTCCTCAAAGGGATCATCCACTCCGGTGAAATGCTTGATTTCCCCGGCCAGCGCCCGTTTGTACAATCCTTTGACATCCCGGCTGATACAACGGGAAAGGGGGCACTTCACATAAACCTCCAGATATTCGGCAATGTTTTGGCGGCAATAATCCCGCATTTCCTGATATGGCGTGATAAAGGATGCCAGTACGATCACGCCATGTGTATTTAACAGATGGGCGATAAAAGCAGCCCGCTCGACATTGCGGAAACGGTCCTCCCGTGAAAAGCCCAAATCTTTGTTGATCACTTCTCTGAGCAAATCCCCGTCCAACAGTTGCACTTTCATCTGTTCCATTTGTTGCAAATGATTGGCAACCAGTCGGGCAACAGTCGTTTTTCCTGCCCCGGAGAGGCCCGTCAGCCACAAGGTAAAGCCTGTCTGTCTCATCCCTTCACCTCCGTTTCGGACTAATATATGAAAAAAACCTCCCTTCTGAAACGCCCTTCGCCCAGAATGGAGGAAGTTTAAGGAATGAAAACGGCCAGCCGATTCAAAGCAAATTTCACCTCACCAGTTTCAGTATTTGTCGCAGGCGGTTTTCATACTGATGCTCTTTTCGCGTTCGTTCAAAAGCACGGTGGGCAATCTTTTGACACAAGTGCGGCCGAGGGAGGTAAAAAGCGATTTTTTCCTTCAGCTCTTCCAGCGTCCGGTACGTAATGATTTCCTTTCCGGGCTGAAATAGCCGGCCCAGATCTTTTCTTTCATCCACCAATTGAAACGCCCGGCATGCCGCAATCTCAAACACCCGGTTATTCGGCGTGTCTGCCTTCACCTGATGCGTATTTTTTTGCAAATACGGATCATCATACGAGCGATGAATATTGAGAACGATCTTCGCGCCGTTGTAATATCTTCGTACTTCGTCCGCTTCCACCCATCCCCGGCGGACGGAAATGTTGGGCAGGTGCTGAAGGCGATACCATCCAGGACCGACCAGTCTGGTTTTGTAACGGAAAAGAAACGGAGACAGCTTGCGCACACCCTGCAATCGATTTTGAAATGCAGAGCCCACCAGCGCCAGATCACTGCGATAGCCTGAGGGAACCGTCTTTTCGGGATAATAGAGTTGGAGCGGTGCGGCCAGCGGCAAGTGAAATACCTGTGCCCTGGTTTTCTGTTTATACAGGGGGACAGCCTGGCTCTCATTGGTAAAAATCAGGTCAAATGCACCGGCTGTTTGCAAAGAGGAATCAATCGCATAAGGATCGTCTGTATACCAGATCGCCTTGGGAACGGGCAGATCCTGAATCCAGGCGGTTTCTTCCGGGCCCAGCCTTTCACCGAGCATGGCCAGTACCAGCCGGGGATCAAAGGGGCGCCGCTTCCAATCTTTTGTCAAACTTCCCGGCTTCAGCCAAAACAGCTGGTGTTCCATTTTTTTTAAAGCAGAGACAATGGCTTGATCAATCACGGAAAAAGGCTTTTTGACCGCGGACGGAATATAAGCGATCTTCACCCCGTCATCCCTCCCCCTCGGGAATCCGCTGCCACTTATCAATATAATAGCGCCGGTTTTGCGCCAGAATTTTGCGAAACTCATCATAGCCGTTTTTTCTGAAACTGGTGCTTCCGAAATGGTGAACATACGTATCCCCTGCCACCACCAGCCGGTAACCTGCCTGGCGCACGCGGTAACAATAATCATCATCCTCATAGGTTCCCAGACCAAAGCGCTCATCGAGCAAACCCACTTTTTGCAGGACTTCCCGCGGATAAACCAGGCAGAAACCAGATAAGCGAAGCGTGTCCCGCCAGCGATCAGGGTCAGTCCGATTAAACTGCCGGGAAAAGCGGAGAATTTTATCCACCGATCGCAGCGAAACGGCAATTTTTTGTTCAGGGATCACGCGGTTGGACACCGGGCCCACCAAACCGATCGATGAATCGCTCCGCAAAACATGGAGCAATTGAGTCAGCCAGCGGTACGACGGAAGCGTATCGTTATTGAGCCAAACCAAATACTCCCCCTTCGCCCTTTCCAGCCCCTGATTGATGGCGGCTGCAAAACCACGATTCCAATTATTTCGGATCAGGCGCAGAAACGGATACTGCCGGATCACCTCAGGGACTTTGGATGAACCGTTATCCACCAGAATCACTTCGCAGCTCTCCCTGGTAAACTTGCGGATCGCCTCAAGACAGCGGCAAGTCATTTTCCATTCATCTTTGTTCGGAATAATGATACTCGCGGTCGGTTTTTGTGCTTGCATCCCACTTCGCTCCAATTGTTTTTTGCACCAAATCATGCCCGTTTTGCCGAAATTGCTCCAGCAGCCCCGGATTGCGTGCCAGTTGGCAAAAGTAGTGGCGCAATTCCCTGAAAATGTTTTTTTTATCAAGCAATATTCCTGAATGAAGATGTTTCACCCATTCGCCGTGATCCCCGGTGTCATCCGTCATGACGGGAATCCGTTGGTACAAGGATTGAATATGGAGCGGTGCCAGGGACTGGCCAAATCCGCCAACCGTCAGCAACAGATCGGCAGCCAGCCATAATGCTTTCTCCTTCACCCGGCCGGAATGGACGGAAACAATCCGGTTCTTGGCAAATGAAGTGCGATCAGTGACCCATATCGCCTTAAACCGGCCATTCTCCTTTAATGCTGCCTGCAGTGCCTGAAATAACGACAAGCGGAAAGAAGCGGGAACCAGATTTTCGTCCACCCAGACGCAAAGACGTTCACCGGTGCGGAGCAGTTTGCGCGCCGCCTTTCTGCCGGTCTTTCCCCTTTGCATCGCACGAGGCAGCGGATGAACCACCTTCGCTTGAACCCCGTTCCGGCGAAATATCGTGCCAAACGAAAGCGACGGGACTTGAACTTCATAAAGTTTAAGCAGGGGGAAAACCTTGCGTGCGGGCAGGCGATCAAAGGAAATCGTTACAGGAGATGATTGTTCCCGGCAGAGCTGCAAAACAGATTCGGGCGGGTTGTGCAAATGGAAACAGCCCGCTTCGGATTCCCTGAAGCGTATCGCCATCTCTTCGGCGGTATGCACGGAGAAGTGAACGGTTTTATCTCCCGACGGCGGGATAACTGGAAAACGGGCGGGCTGAAACGAGGGCGCAATGGATGATAAAAGGATCAAAACCGTTTGTTTAGCCTCCTCCATCTTCCCCACCCTCAGCGAAACTTGGTTTTCCAATCAAAGCCGATCGCAGGATCATCATACGGCAAGCGATATTCATCGGGATGATCGGGACAATATGCTTTGGTCGTAAAGTAAACGATAATGGCCGGTTTCGTTCCCAGCACGCGATAACCGTGAGCAACGCCGGATGGAATCAACAAAATCGACGGATTTTCCTCTCCCATGTAGAAAACGGCCGTCTCCCTGTAGGTCGGGGAATCCTCCCGCAAATCGTGCAAAACCACTTGTGCGTTTCCACTGGGAAAGAACCAAAGATCATCCTGCTCTTTATGATAATGAAACGCTTTCACCACTCCGGGATAGGTCATGGACATCGATGCTTGACCAAACCTCCGCAGCAGGCCCTCATCCTCGCGCACGATTTCCATAAATGTTCCCCTGTCGTCGCAATATTTATTTAACTTTTTCGACACAACCCCTTCAATCACGGCTTTAATTCCCTCCATTCCTCGAAGAATTGTGCCAGCCCTTCTTTCCAGTGAGGCATCGGGAGCATCCCCCATTTTTCCATTTTCTCTGACCGAAGTACCGAACAGGCAGGGCGAATCGCCTTGCGCGCTAACTGTTCGGAGGATATCGGTTCGATTTTGACATCGTATCCGCCCAACCGGCAGATCTCCACGGCAAAGTCAAACCAGGAGCATTGGCCGCGATTGGCCACATGAAAAATCCCCCGGGCTGAAGAAAACAGAAACTGTTTGATCCTCTCCGCCAGATGACCTGCATAGGTGGGACTACCCACCTGGTCGCAAACCACGGCCAACGGCTGTTTTGCTTCCGCTTTTTGGATGATTGCAAGAGGAAAGTTGGCCCCGCCGATGCCGTAGAGCCAGGATGTGCGCAAAATAAGATGGTCAGGGCAATACTCCATCGTCCATTTTTCGCCCAACCGCTTGCTTTTTCCATAATGATTGAGCGGGTTGGGCAAATCGGATTCGGTATACCCCTCTTCTCGATTCCCGTCAAAAACGTAATCGGTGCTGATGTAAATGAGACGAATTCCTCTTCTGCCGCACTCCGCGGCGAGATTGCGCGTGGCTTCTCCATTGATTGCATAGGCCACATCCGGATGGATCTCACTCTCATCCACCCGGGTGTAAGCGGCACAATGGATGATGACATCCGGCTTCTCCCGATTTAACAGACGTTCGGTCTGATCCGGCTCGGTCACATCCCATTCCTGTCGGGTAAAGCCGGCAACGTGAATCCGGCTGTCATTTTCCAGGCACCGAATCACCTCCTGTCCCAGCTGCCCGCCGGCTCCGGTCACCACTGCTTTCACCCTTAATCCCCCCTTTCGCTTCTCCGCCGTTCAATCGACTCCCACCATTCGGGATGAGAAAGATACCAGTTGACGGTTTTTTCCAATCCTTCCCGAAACGGGACAGAGGGCTCCCAATTCAATTCACGCCTGATTTTATCGGTATCGAGCGAGTATCTGAAATCGTGGCCGGGACGATCTTCCACAAATTGAATCAATGAAGTGGATTTGCCCATCAGCTCGCATAAGCGCCGGGCCACCTCCAGATTGGCTACGGTATGTTCCGCGCCGATATGATAAATCTCCCCGCATTTTCCCGCTTTTCGCACCTTCTCAATCGCCCGGCAATGATCGCCGACATAAAGCCAGTCCCGTTCCTGCCTGCCGTCACCGTAGAGGAGGAGCGGTTCTGAGCGAAGCAAGCGCCGGATAAAACGGGGAATCAATTTTTCCGGATATTGATTCGGCCCGTAATTATTGGTGCATCGGGTGATGACCACCGGAAAATGGTAGGTATGAAAATAAGACAAGCAAAGCAGATCCGAGGAAGCCTTGGAGGCCGAATAGGGATTGGAAGGGGCCAGCGGGGCATCTTCACCCGCTTTTCCCGCAGGGATGCTGCCATACACTTCGTCCGTGGAAATGTGCACGAATTTTTGAACGCCGGCGCGCCTCGCTTCCTCCAATAAATTAAAAGTGCCCAGCACATTGGATCGGATAAAAGGTTCAGCACTTTTTATGCTTTGATCTACATGGGTTTCCGCCGCAAAATGCACAATAAAATCAATCTTGTATCCAAACAGCTCCCGCACTTGCCGGCGATCTGTCAAATCAGCTCGCACAAACCGGTAGCGGGGATCTTTTTCCACTTCTTTCAGATTCAACGGATTGCCCGAATATGTGAGTGCATCGGCATTGATCACCTCGATAGCCTCTTCCCGATGCAGTAGATGGCGAATATAATGACTTCCGATAAAACCGGCTCCTCCCGTCACCAAAACCGTTTGCTTCATGGTTCCCGATTCCTTTCACCAAAAGACGTTTTAAAGTTCATAGCGGACATTGGCCGCAAACTGATTTGCACGAAGCAATGATTCCTGTGTCCCTGCATCCGTCCACCATCCCTCCAGCACATCAAAGGTAAGCGCTCTTTGCCGGATATAAAGATTGTTCACATCCGTGATCTCATACTCCCCGCGGCCGGAAGGAGTCAAGGTGCGGATAAAGGAAAAGACTTGCGGATCATACATATAAATCCCGGTCACACACAGGGAACTTTTCGGCCTCTGCGGTTTTTCCTCGATGGAGACAATCTGATCCCCGCAAATTTCGGCCACGCCAAACCGCTCCGGGTTGTTCACTTTTTTCAGCAAAATCTTGGCTCCCGAACCCTGACTGGCATAAGCTTCAACATAAGGCTTTAAGGAATCTTCAAAGACATTATCCCCCAGCAAAACCACCATGCGGTCTTCCCCGGCAAAATCTTCGGCCAGCGACAGCGCTTGCGCAATCCCGCCGGGCTCATCCTGCACCTTATAGGTAAACCGGGTGGAAAATTGTTTTCCGCTGCCGAGCAATCTCACCACATCCCCCATATGTTCGACACCGGTCACGATGAGAATATCGCGGATGCCGCATTCGACGAGTTTATAAACAGGATGATAGATCATCGGATAACGCCCGACGGGCAATAAATGCTTATTGGTGATCTTTGTCAGCGGAAATAATCTTGAACCCGTTCCACCAGCTAAAATGATTCCTTTCATCCGTTCCACGTCCTCAACTTGTAATGTTCTCCCCTGTAAATTATTCGCCTGCCCGTCAAAACGTCACATAACAAAAAACACCGGGCCGCTTTTCGCCCGGTGTTCGGTTTCTTATTCAGATCAGGCATGAAGCTTTTCCTGCGCAACATCCCTTTACTCCTGCCTGGACAGAACATGCCCCTGTTTTTCCAATTCCAGCTGCTCCCGCTCATCCTTCTCGCGCTCCAATCGAATCCACTTGACAAATACGAGCCCGATGGCAAAGATATACACGATTTCCTGGACCACTTTCATGATCACGCCGCCAAGCTGCTGGTCATGGAGGGGGGACATGAGCGGCAACATGTGCGACATCTGGGAATACGTCGGGTACAGGATGCTGTCCGTAAAGGTGATCATGGCGCACGGAGGTGTCAACAAAACGCCGTTTCCAAAGATCAGCGCCAGCTTTAACAGCGGCTTGAGGCGATCCATCCCGGGCACCGGTCCGATGATCGGCCACCACATGCACAGGGAAGCAAACAGAATCAGCGCATGGGCAGCGTTATGTCCGGCGTGGGATGACATGATTGCTTCAAAGATGGGCGGCACATGATAAATCCACATCAGCCCATTAAAGAAAAACATCGAGATGACCGGTCGGGTAAAAAAGGCTATCAGCCCGTGAACCCCCGGAAGGCGGACGACCGGATCAAGCAAATACGCCGGAATTCCCAGGAGCAACAATGGCGGTGCGACAAAAAACATGAGCGACATCTGGAGCATGTGCATGCTGAAAAGCTCATGTGTCAACAGATCCAGCGGACTTCCCAGCGAAAAATAAGTAACGATCAGCCCCAGCAAAAAGCAGATCTTTTTCCAGACCGGAACCGCTTCTTCTCCTTTCAGCCTGTTCCGGAAAGGGCCTGTCAGCAATAAATAAGCCACGGCGATCAGCAAAAAGATGAGGTTTAATGTATAATCCCAGTTTTCGGGATAAAGAAATATTTGAAAAAAAGTCTCCTCAGCCGTCATCGCTCCCACTCCGTTTCAACGATGCTATAACCTATCTTACCACAAATTCTTTTTCTTCACCCCGCTTTCCTCATTCCTCTGCCAGCTTGCCGCTCAGCCAAAACTCCCCGCAGACGATGCCCTCCTCAACGGGCACACCCGCCATCAGTTCCGGATCTGCCACAACATCGATGGTTCCGCCCAACGTTTTGACGAGCAGATACCAAAACTCTGCTCCCGTCTCGGGATTTTGTTTTTTCTCAGCCTCAAGCACTTTTCCGCTGAAAAAGGCAATCGCTTCCGGGTCCTTGTCATTTTCGACAAACATCCCGATCGGAACGAATGATTCCGCTGCATACATCAGCCCACCGCTTTCCTGGGCAAGAAGATAATCTTCTTCATCGATAAAACATTGCAACCGATGGGCAAATGCAGCAATTTGTAGATTGACCGACCTCGGAAACGGTTTCAGAGCCAAAAACGAACCATATTCCGGCGGATCAAACACAAAGGGAAAATCGCCGGTCATCTCGCCGAAATGGCTGATTTCATGTTTCACCCAGGCGAGCAAAGTAATATCGAGCGGGTATTTCGACCCCGGATAAAAATGTTCCAGTGTCGCCTTCATGCGTCCTTTCCCCGCAAAATGCGGATGGCAGGCGAATACCTTTCCTTCCTCATCCAGGGGCAAAATCAGCTCAATCTCTTCCGACACCTTCCATAAAAGATAGCGGCTCTGTTCATTTTCCCTGCTTTCCGCCATTTCATTACAACGCTCCAAAAGCTGAACCCATTCTTCATCACTTTCCACACAAAAACCGATACTGCTGTAATGGCTGGCCATTCTTATTCTCCCTCTAGTAATGTAAAAATATAAAGTCCGATTCTATTTTAACATGGAAATGGCATAATAAGGTCATTATTTGCAAAATTTATCTTGAATTCTTTGCGACTTTAAGAGGATCCGGGTTAGCCGGAGAACCCCATTGACCAGAGAGCGGTTCTGACTCACTCGGAACCAGCCGGGCAATGGGATTCGAAACCTGTTTCACATCAATCCCGGGCAGCGGTAAGCCTATTTGTTTTTTTCAGCTCTGTCACATCGGCCACACCGATCCCAAACATGGCCAGTTTCAACTCCAATTCGATCTTTTCCAGACGGGCAACCATGGCATCAGCCGATTTCCGTGCTGCTGCCGGCAAAAGCGACCGGCCGAATCCGGCCAGATCTGCTCCCAGCGCGATCGCTTTGGCCGCATCCACCCCGGAAGAGAGTCCGCCGCTGGCAATGAGGAAACCTTGCGGGACTTTTTTTCTGATTCCGATCAGACAATCGGCTGTGGGAATGCCCCAATCAAGAAAGGATTCTGCCGCTTCTTTTAACAGCGGTTTTTTAGAGCGGTATTTCTCCACCTGGATCCATGAGGTTCCCCCCGCGCCTGCAACATCGATAAACGCCGCGCCCGCATTATAAAGCTTAACGGCCAGATCTCCATCAATGCCGCTCCCTACTTCTTTGATTCCCACCGGCACCTCAAGCGCCCGGCAAACCTTTTCGATTTTGGAGAGCAAGCCGCGAAAGCGGGTATTTCCCTCAGGCTGAAACACTTCCTGCATCGGGTTAAGGTGGAGAATCAGCGCGTCGGCTTCAACGATCTCCACCAACCGCCGGCAATCGTCAACACTGACGCCATAATTCAGCTGAACCGCACCCAAATTGGCCAGCAGCGGAATATCCGGCGCGACCGAACGCACCTGAAACGTCTCCGCCACCTCGGGATATTCAATGGCCGCCCGTCCGGAGCCGAGCCCCACCGCCCATCCCCTCTGCTGGGCGGCCACAGCCAATCTCTTGTTGATTTCGCCTGTCTCTTTGGTTCCTCCGGTCATGGAACTGATCAGCAGCGGCGCCTTCATCCGTTTGCCGAGGAAGCGGGTCGAGAGGGAGATTTCGGAAAAATCGATTTCCGGCAACGCCTGATGCAGAAAGCGGTACCTCTCAAATCCGGAAGTCACCTTTTTCCCGGTTACGTCCTTATTTAAAGCGATTTCGATATGTTCATTTTTGCGTTTTGGCGTTTGTTTCTGCTCCAACATGAGAATAATCCTTTCTAAACAACCTTGTATTTCTTTGCTATTGTACGTCAATTTTCGGGGCAAAACAAAATATGTACCCGCCTGGCCTCCCGCCTTTCTGCAAAATCTCATCCTTGGAGGAAGAAACATGGAAAAACAAGGACAACATACACTGCCGGATATTCAGCATACTTCCGTTTTCAATGCTCCGATCAATAAAGTATGGAATGCCATCGCTACATCGGAAGGCCTTGCCGCGTGGTTTATGCCAAATGACTTCCAGCCCGTGTCAGGCCATGAATTTCACCTGAATGCAGGGCATTTTGGCATGTCCCCTTGCCAAGTGACGGAAGTGGATCCTCCTCACCGCCTTTCTTTCAACTGGGGCAAAGACTGGAACATTACTTTTGAATTAAAAGATCTTGACGGTCAAACCGAAGTGACGTTGATCCATTCCGGCTGGGATGCCGATCAGGTGACCGAATTCGGGGAACCGCACACGATTGTGCGCAAACGTATGGATCAGGGGTGGGCCCGGCTGTGCCAAAAATTGGGTTCGTATGTTGAGGGGTGAAATCACGATTTCCCCCGTGTCTGCGCTGAGGGGCGCGCTTCATCTCCTCCACTTGAAGTGAAGCCCCGGAACAATGCGAAAAAGCCGGGGCAACCAAATCACATTGGAATATGACGAAAATTCAGGTCTTAATCTTGATTGATATTTAGGGAAATGCCCGGCAAATGTAAAGGTAACTTTACATAAAGGCTGCTTTGTAATATCATGTTTAATAACGGGAAAGCAGTTAGGTGATGTTATGAAAAACCGACTTAGGGAACTGAGGAAGAAGCATAATCTTTCGCAAGAAAAACTGGCACAGTTAGTCAATGTTTCAAGACAAACAATTATTTCGATTGAAAATGGAAAATATAATCCATCGCTGTCTTTAGCCTTTTCACTTTCTAAGGTGTTTGGTTGCTTGATTGAAGAAGTATTTATCATGGAGGAGGATAAATTTGGATAACAGAAAAACTTATCAGTTCCTCTTTGGTTTATTCGCAATTATCATTATCTTCGGGGGAATTTTAGAGGCCATAAACGAGATTCGGGCTTCTATTTTACCGCTTTCTTTGGGATTCTCTCTTTTGTTTTATACGTTTGCCAATGTTAATCTGGCTCATAACGATGAAAGAACTCAATTCATTAAGGTTAAAAGCGGACACCTGTCTTATATTATCGGGCTGATTTGTGTCGGACTGATCTACCTGATTTCTTTGAAACTGCATTTGATCAATCTCGATCTCAGTATCTTAATCGCTTTTTCGATCCTCATCATTTCTTACCCCTTGCTCCTTTTCGTGTACAGTCGCTTGTTTTAGACTCCGAATACTGAATTATATATGTTGAATAATCAGCACAGCATCTCACAAGATTTTGAAGGCTCAAATGACCGAACACTTGCTGCGGAGCCATACGAGCCTCAGAGCACCGCCAAGGCTACGGGAACAGCTCAACCAACCACCCAAGCAGGAACGATCACACTTCATGTGCCCCAGATCAGGAGCGGAAAGTTACGGATTGAGCTGTTTCCCTGCCGGAGTGTCTGAAAAAACCACAATTGCCCCCCCTTCCCCGGATCGAGTCCAACCGCTTCCACTTTAAATCCAAGTGTATCATTGGCAAATGTTTGGCTTTTTCAGCCATGAAGAACCCCTGCCGGTATGGACGCACTAGCCTGACCCTCCTCGCCTCAGCTTACCGAGATGGCCTGCCGTGAGAAAAGATACCGGCCGGATCCCGAACTGCCCGGAACTAAAGCGGCGGAAACTTGTTTTGAAATCGGGAAAACAAGCGATCTGCACTCTCTTCCATATTTCTCCTCTCTCCCGGGGTAGATACCCATTCCTCTTTTACCCATTTGGAATAAGATAAAGCAACACATGGCCTGGGTGGCTATTGATCAGTGATGAAACCAGCCTAGGGAGGAAACGGGAATGAAAACAATCTCGCTCGGCAAAATGGCACAAGTGATGGACGGAACACTCATCCAAGCCAATCCCGCCAAACTTGTTCAATCCGTTAATTTTGGCAATCCCAAATCATTAAAACCCCATCAAGTTTACTTTTTCAGCCGGAAGGTCAATTGGGAAAAAAAGCAGCTGCCCGCCATTCAAAGGATCAAACCGATAGCTGTCGTGCTTCCGCCATATGTTTCCAGCCATGCTTTGCCAAAGGAAGTCGGTCTGATCCGCACGCGTGATGCTTTCGCCGCCTTCTGGAAAATCGCAAAATGGAACTGGGAACAATGCAAACCGCTCCGCGTGATCGGCATTACCGGAAGCGCCGGCAAATCGACAACGACTGAGATGGTCGCTTCCATCCTGAAAAATCACGGTCCGATGGTAAAAACGAAGGACAACCTGAACACATTCGTGTTCCTGCCTTCATATTTGACTCGGCTGAACCCGAACACAAAACTCCTCTTATTGGAAATGGGCATGAAATCGCTGAACAACATCATTCGCCAGTGTAAGATAGTCAAACCCGAAATCGGTGTCATCACCAATGTAGGGGAGGCACACGCCGGCGCCTTGGGCGGGATCGACCTGGTTGTGAAAGCGAAACAGGAAATGGTAGACGGAGTGCGCCCGGGCGGAGTGTTGTTTTTAAATGCTGACAATGCCCGTTCCCGCAAACTGAATCTCAGCCGTTTCAAAGGAACCGTCTATACATTCGGTATTGAAAACCCCGCCGACATCAGAGGAAGCAACATCCACTACACCCGAACCGGCATGAACTTTGTGGCTTCGATCGGCAACGAGTCGTTTCCCGTTTGGATTCCCACCTTCGGAACCCACAATGTCTATAATGCCCTGGCCGCCATCGGAGTCGCATGGGCTTACGGCGCGAGCAAAAGCGAAATTCAAAAAGGACTTGCCACTTTCCAGGCTCCCAAGATGCGTTTGCAATTTATCCGCGGCCGGTATGGGCGCATCTTGATCAATGACGCTTGGAATGCAAATCCGACGGCGATGAAAGCAGGATTGGAAGTATTAAAAAATGTAGGGGGAACAAGGCCGAAGATCGCTGTCCTCGGCAATATGCTGGAGCTGGGGAAATATACCCGGGCGGCGCATGAACTGGTGGGCCGATATGCAGCCACCATGGAACTGGATCAATTGATCACGGTCGGCAAATACGGACGATTCATCGCAAAGGCCGCCGTGGAAAGCGGGATGAACAAAAACAAGGTATTTAACTTTACAAAGTCGAGTCAATTGCTCCGTCACTTGGCCCGTTCTCCCAAAAACGCAATCATCTATTTCAAAGCCTCGCGAAATCTGCATTTGGAAAAGATCGTGAAGAGATTGAAATAACTCCGCAGATGCAGGCCATTCTTAAGAATACAGGGGGATGAATTGAAGGATTGGTGGAACCGGCTGTTTATCCGCATGTTTCGGCCGGGACACTTGCCCGTTTCAGCCATCCGTGGCAAAAGTCGCTGCCGGTCTGAGGAATTTCCACTCCAATTCCTTCGTCGCGTTCAAGCGGTTGTGAGAAAATCCCCCTGTTGAGAGTGGTCCTTTTTGTGGTTTTTCGTTTGCGAGGCAAACTTGTTTATAACCATGCACATTATTGACAACAATGCCTTCTTCTTTCTATAATGAATGAATTAAAAATCGCTTTTGACGATTTTGGGTTGGGAGAGGGGCTACAATGAGGAAGGAAATGAAGTGGAGGCGTTACAAGCACGTTTAAATAAAAACAAATGGAAAACAACGGCCAAACAAGAGATCATGGCCGGGGTTCTTTCGTTTTTTACCGCTGCTTATATTATCGTTGTCAATTCTTCGATCCTGGCCGATGCCGGCATTCCGCTTGAAGGCGCCATCATCGCAACGGCGCTTTCCAGCTTTGTCGGCTGTTTGCTCATGGGCTTCTGGAGCAATACGCCGATTTTGCTCGCCCCCGGCTTGGGGATCAATGCCTTGTTTACCTATACGTTGGTCAAATCGATGGGATTGTCTTGGCAGGCGGCACTGGCATCCGTGGTGGCCGCCGGGTTGATGTTTGCCCTGATTGCGTTCAGCAAGCTGGCCGATCTGGTCACAAAAGCAATCCCCGATACGCTGAAAAATGCGATTACTGTCGGGATCGGACTGCTGCTTACGTTTATCGGCCTGCAAAAAGGCGGCGTGATTCATCCCGGTAAAACCACGTTTATCGAATTGGCCGACTTTCGCTCACCAGCCTTGTTGGTCACCCTTCTGACCCTGGTGATCACAATTTTCCTGTTTGTCAAAAACGTTCCCGGCAACCTGCTGATCAGTATCGTGGCCGGCACGATTTTGTCCTATGCCTTTGGTGCGGCGAATGTGGAACATTTCTCCTGGGAGGGGCTCAACTTAAACAGTTTTACTTCCGTTTTTATGGCACCATCCTGGTCCGGGGTTTTGTCCGTTCCCTTCTGGGCAGCCGCTTTTTCGTTGGCATTGGTGCTGGTGTTTGAAAATATCGGCTTGATTCACGGACACTTGCACATGCTGGGCCAAACGGACGCCCATCTCTTTAAAAAAGCGTTTCAGGCCAACGCCCTTTCGGTGATCACCTGCGGTTTTTTGGGAACCAGTCCCACCGTCGCGACCGTCGAGAGCGCAGCCGGGATTGCTGCCGGCGGGAAAACAGGCTTGACGGCGATCACAACCGGAAGCTTATTTCTGCTTTCGCTCTTTTTCATCCCGGTGATCAAGTTGATTCCCGATCCGGCGATCGCCCCGATTTTGATCCTGATTGGCGGGCTGATGCTGGAAAACATCAAAAATATTCCCTTGAATGATCTGACTGAAGGTTTTCCCGCTTATATCATCATCGCGTTTATTCCGCTGACGTTCAGCATCGAAAACGGGATTGCCTTCGGATTCATCGTTTATCCGGTGATGAAACTGTTTACGGGGCGGGCAAAGGAAGTGGCTTTTCCGCTCTATATCATTGCCGGGCTGTTCCTGCTGCACTTTGTCAGCCAGGCATTCCAGTAAAAATGCAAACAGAAGGCTTTTACTTTGCAAAGCAACTTGCAGGGTAAAAGCCTTTTTTACTTCCGCCGTCTTCGGATGAATTGCAATTGAAACGCGAAACCGCGGGTTTGGTGCGAAACCGGTTGGGCAAATGCCCCGTCCTTCCACCTTGAAGCGATTTGTTTTCCCTTCCTCCGGGAAAATAAGAAAAAGATCCTGCTACAAGGGGGCAGATGAAATCTGATGAAAAGTGTTCAGGAGCTGGAGCGAAAGTTGTCCGAACCTTCCGTAAAATTGACGGAGACTCTGGCTAAGTTGGATGGAGATCTTCTCATCCTCGGCGCCGGAGGCAAAATGGGACCCAGCCTGGCAAGATTGGCAAAAAACGCCATTGATGAGGCTGGCGCAAAGAAAAAAGTATTTGCCGTTTCCCGCTTCTCATCGGGAAATCTGCGGGAGGAATTGGAAGCATCCGGAATTGAAACCATCGCCGCCGACCTCTTGAACGAAGAGCAATTGCAATCATTGCCGGACGTAAAAAACGTCATTTTTATGGCGGGAAACAAATTTGGCACAACGGGTCGGGAATATTACAGCTGGGCGATGAATGCTTATCTCCCCGGGCGGGTCGCCGAGAAGTACCGCCATTCCCGGATTGTCTCCTTTTCCACCGGAAATGTATATCCGCTTACTCCCGTTTCCATGCAGGGCGTCACCGAAGATCATCCCACGGCCCCTGTCGGGGAGTACGCGCAATCCTGTTTGGGACGGGAACGGGTTTTTGAGTATTTCTCCCGTCTCCACAAAATCCCGATGGTGCACTTTCGCCTGAATTACGCAAATGATCTGCGGTATGGGGTGCTCCTGGAAATCGCCCGGTCTGTCTATGAAAGAAAACCCATTGATCTGCGCATGGGTCATGTCAATGTAATCTGGCAGGGGGATGCCAATGAATTCGCTCTGCGTTCCCTGGCCATTTGCGAATGTCCTCCCCGCATTTTAAATGTAACCGGCCCGGAAACCGTCTCCATCCACTGGCTGGCGAAAGAATTTGCCAAGCGTTTCAATGTCGAACCGGAATTTCATCATGATGAAGAAAATACGGCTTTGTTAAGCAATGCATCAGAGTCCCATAAGCTGTTTGGTTATCCCCGGGTTACTCTGAAGCAAATGATCGACTGGACGGCCGACTGGGTTGCCTCCGGCGGTGAAACGCTGGATAAACCCACCCACTTTCAGGAACGAAAAGGAGCTTTTTGACCATGAACAGCGGAAAAGAATGCAGACCGGAAATCAAAGATGCCTTGCATGAAGGTGTGGTGATTCCGGCCCATCCGCTGGCATTGAATCGTTCAAGACAGTTGGATGAACAGCGGCAGCGGGCCTTGACGCGATATTACATGGCGGCGGGAGCAGGAGGAATTGCCGTTGCCGTCCATACAACGCAGTTTGAGATCAGGGAGCATCATCTGCTGGAACCGGTATTGCGCCTGGCTGCCGAGGAAGTGGAACATGCCGGGCTGAACCGGCCTTTCATCAAAGTAGCCGGCATCTGCGGGCCGGACGATCAGGCCCTGCGGGAAGCCGAATTGGCAGCCGGACTCGGTTATGATCTGGGTCTGCTCAGTGTGAACGGTTTGCAGGAACTGTCCGAAGAAAAACTGATTCAACGGGCGGAAAAAGTGGCAGAAATCATTCCTGTATTCGGCTTCTACCTTCAGCCTTCGGTCGGCGGAAGATACCTCAGTTTCGACTTCTGGAAAGCATTCGCGGACATCCCCGGTGTGATGGCAATCAAAATCGCCCCCTTCAACCGTTACCAAACGCTGGATGTAGTCAGGGCAGTCTGCCATGCGAAGCGATGTGAGGAAATCGCCCTTTACACCGGCAATGATGACAATATCGTCGCAGACCTGCTGACCACTTATCGCTTCCGGGTCAACGGGAAGTGGACAGAAAAGAAAATCGCCGGCGGCCTGCTCGGACACTGGGCCGTCTGGACCAAGAAAGCCGTCGAACTCTTTGAAGAAATCAAATCGATCCGCGACAACCGGCAACCGATTCCGCCCCGTCTTCTGGAGCTTGCAGTGCAGATAACCGACTGCAATGCCGCCTTTTTTGACTCCGCCAACCGCTTTGCCGGATGCATCGCCGGAATTCATGAAGTCCTCCGCCGCCAGGGACTGCTGGAGGGCCGCTGGTGCCTCAACCCCGATGAAGTCTTGTCACCGGGGCAACTGGAGGAAATTGACCGGGTCTACCGCGAGTATCCGCACTTGAATGACGATGCATTTATCGCCCGGCACAAAGAGCAATGGTTATCTCCAAGGAGCAGGAATAACGGAAGCGGGGCATAGAGATTGACAGTGACGCGGGAAAGGTAAGGGTGTAAAGATGAAAATCAGCAAAATCGAAGTTTTTCCGTTAACATTGCCGATGAAACAAAATTTCTTTATCTCCGGCGGGAAAGTCGGGGATCTGGGACAAGGTGCACCCCATGTTTATGTCAAAATCACCGATGATGAAGGGGCGGAAGGTTGGGGGGAAGCCCGGCCCAGCCACCGCTGGAGCTATGAAACCCTTGAATCGGTCACCACGACAATTGAACATTATTTAAAACCGGTTCTGCTCGGCGAATCCGTCCGCGATTTGAACCGGATTCACCGGTTGATGGACCGGAGTATCGCCGCCGGATTCAGCAAAGGAATGCCGATCGCCAAAGCAGCCGTCGACATGGCCATTCATGATCTGCTCGCCAAACACCATGGAACCCACCTCCCCGGGCTCTGGATGGGCACCTTTAAAGACACGATCCGCCTTTCTTACCTGATCAGCACCAACGATCCTGACCAGGCCTGCAAAAAAGCACGAGAGGCCAAGGAAAACGGATACCTGGCCATTGACGTCAAAATCGGGTTGAATCCAAAACTGGACGTCCAAATCCTGGAGGCGGTTAAACAAGCGGCACCCGAACTCTATTTTCGGGCAGATGCCAATCAGGCCTACACTTTGACAGAGGCCGTGCGCTTATCCCGGGAAATGGAACGAATCGGCGTTGACGTGTTTGAACAGCCCCTCAAGGCAAACGATCTGACCGGACACGCCGAATTGCGCCGAAAAACCGGTACCCCGATCGCCTTGGATGAAAGCATTTGGTCAGCTGGCGATCTGATCCAGGCGATCCGCACCGAAGCATGTGATATGGTCGTAATCAAAGTGACAAAAACGGGCGGGCTCAAAGAAGCAAGGTTATGCGGGGAAATTGCCAAAGAAGCCAACTTGGGTTTGCTGGGAGGAGGACTGACGGAATCGACGCTGGGCTTGACCGCCAGCGCCCATCTGTTCAATTATCTCGATCTGCAAATCCCGGTGGATTTAAACGGGCCGTTCTTTCTTGCCGATGATCCGGCAGCGGACGGATTGCAGGTGCGGGATGGAACCGTCCATTTGTCCGGCCGGGAGGGGATCGGGTGTACAATCGCGGAGGAAAAAATTCAGAAATATGCGTTTAAACGTGAATAGACCACAAGCGAGACAGCGGGGAGAAAGGTTGGGCAATCCGCCATTCTCCCCCGATCCTTTTTTGATCACAGTGCCGGTGGACAAAACCCGTATCAATAAGGACTGAACAATAGAGATAAAAGCAGCTTCCCCATATCCGGATTCCGTGAAATGAGAGAAATGACTCGTTTCATTTTAAAATCCACGATAGGAAGCGCCTTGATTCTTGACTGATCTGCGTGATGAGTAAAAATTTCGGGCAGAATCGATACTCCTAAATTTGCCGAGATAAAGCCGATGATACTCTGTCCGAAATCAATTTCAGAAGAGATTTTCAGATCAGCGTTATGAATTTTAAATGCTTTTTCCAACAATATCCGAACGTCACAGGAAGGGGGCAGCACCACGAGAGATTCATCCTTAACATCATTAAAATAAATGTGATCCCGTTTAGCCAGGGGGTGTTGACGGTGAACAAATAAATAAAAAGGTTCGCTAAAGAGTTGTTTCGACCAATAAGGGTGTTGTATTTCCCTGTCATCCAATAATGCGACATCGATGATTCCTTCACGCAAAAAACGCAAAATCTCCTTATAGCTATAAGAAACTTTAATGCTGATTTCCCGATCCTTATGGCTTTTTTTAGCCGCGGCCAGCCGATCCGGAAGATAAAAAGCAGCAATACTCGGCCAAGTGCCTATCTTGATCCCCGTTATTCCTTTCGTCATTAAAATATCCTTACGGATCGAATGGATTTTACGCAAGACAGGCTCGATCTCTTCAAACAAAATTTTTCCGGCTTCTGTTAATTCCACTCCCGTTGCAGAACGTATAAACAAAGTTGCGCCCAGATCCTCTTCCAATTTTCTCATTTGCTTGCTCAATGCCGGTTGAGTCATGTGAAGTTGTTCGCTTGCCTTTGTCAAGCTCTTAGCTTTGGCCGTTATTAAAAAGGCTTCAAGCCATTCTACATTCATTCCGATCACCCATAACCATTTGTTATACCCTTAAGAGAGAAAGGAAGTACTTAATCAATTAAATCCATGATAATCTAGGGGTATCTTCAGAGCAACAAAGTCATCTTGGATCAAAAGGAGGCCATTCCATGCATCCTGATAAAATGTACATCAACGGTCGATGGATTGATGCCATCAATAAAATCGACGTCATAAACCCGGCTACAAAGAAGATCATAGGATCTGTTCCCAATGGAGGGGCAACAGAGGCCAAAATGGCAGTAGAAGCTGCTTACCCAGCTTTTCAAAAATGGTCCAAGCAACCTGCCGAAGAACGCGGCAAATTACTTATGAAATGGTTTGATTTAATCGAGAAGCATAAAGATGAACTGGCGGAAATCATGACACTGGAACAAGGGAAACCTCTGCAGGAAGCAAGAGGAGAAATCACCTATGCGAATAGTTTTATTTCTTGGTACGCAGAAGAAGGAAAACGAATTTACGGTGAAACGATTCCGGCTTCTTCTCCTGACAAACGGATCTTTGTCCAGAAACAGCCCGTTGGTGTCATCGCCGCTATCACTCCTTGGAATTTCCCCGCGGCAATGATTACAAGAAAAGTGGCACCAGCCCTCGCCGCCGGGTGTACCGTTGTATTAAAACCTTCTGAAGAAACTCCTTTTACAGCATTGAAACTGGCCGAACTGGCTGACCAAGCCGGCATCCCAAACGGGGTGCTCAATGTCGTAACGGGAGATGCAGAATCGATTGCAAATGCTTGGCAAAAAGACAGCCGGGTCCGCAAACTAACTTTTACCGGTTCGACACCAGTGGGAAAAATCCTCATGCGGGGAGCAGCGGATACGGTAAAAAAAATATCTCTTGAATTGGGCGGACACGCTCCCCTGATTGTCACAGCCCAGGCTGATATAGATAAAGCCGTGGATGGTGCCATTGCTTCCAAATTCCGCAATGCCGGACAAACTTGTATCTGTACCAATCGAATCTTGGCAGATGAATCAATCGCTGAAGAATTTACGGTGAAATTGGCAGAGAAAGCAGCAAAACTGAAAGTGGGTAATGGATTGGAAGAAAGCACCGACATTGGGCCGTTAATTAATGAAGAAGCGGTTAAAAAAGTCATAAAGCATATTGAAGATGCGAAACAAAAAGGCGGCCGGGTCTTGACCGGCGGAAACAGATTAACGAATCAAAAGGGATATTTTATCGAACCAACCGTGATTGCCAATGCCAAAGATGACATGCTTTGCATGGTTGAAGAAACATTTGGTCCGCTCATTCCCGTCGCAACGTTCAAAACCATCGATGAAGCAATCGAACGCGCCAATAACAGTTCTTATGGTCTGGCGGCCTATGTGTATACAGAAAATCTCAGGGAAGCCGTTTATATCTCAGAAGCATTAGAATATGGCATTGTTGGGGTGAATGATGGCGCACCTTCAGCAGCACAAGCACCGTTTGGCGGATTTAAAGAGAGTGGATTGGGCCGTGAAGGAAGTCGTTATGGCATCGAAGAATTTTTGGAGATAAAATACATTTCACTCGGTTTATAAGGCATTCCGTTACAATCAGCCCCTTCAAAAACGCGGGGCTTTTTTTGTGAAGCAAATCAGCAAAGGGGGAGCACTGATGAATATCAAAGCGAAAATCGAAAAGACAGGATCACTGCTCACCTCGATCGGAGTTACGTTACCCATATTCAAGACAGCTCTCGCAGCGGGAATATCGTGGTGGTTAGCGACTTTATTTCTGCCTCATTTTTTTCCTTATTTGGCACCTTTAGCTGCTGTATTGGTGTCCAATGCCACCGCAGCTGAATCCCTTGAAAAAGCGAAAAATCGCATATCCGGGGTAATTGGCGGAGTCATGCTAAGCATTTTGATCGCACACTGGATTCCGGTTTCGGGAGTTGCTGTTTTCCTCAGTGTTTTGATCGGGCTGGCACTTGCAACACTTTTGAAACTGAATCAAGAGATTGCAAATCAGATCGGCGTGAGTGTGATCATGGTTTTGGCCTTTATAAATTCTCCGGGATATGAATGGGCGCGAATTTTGGAAACGATATTCGGTTCGATCATCGCCATCTTCATCAATGTAATTTTGATACCACCAAAAACCTTATCCAGCAAAATAAAAAAGATGCATCGGATGAAGAGAAAAAAGAGAAGCCTGATCACTGATGCTCCACACGGCTGAATCCATGGAATTCCCGGCTTCTTCCGCCGCAAAGGCCGCTGCAGATAAGACCTCTTGCAGGGTTTGAAAATGAGGTTTGTCGACCGTCTGAAACCCGGCAATTCATACGCCGGGTTCAGCTTGTTGACCAAGTCCGTTTTTCTCCGGTCGGCAAGCTTCTGTTTTGATAACGCCTCTTGCCGCCATGATCTTGAAGAGATTGATCAATCGCGCAAAACCACCCGGTCCCCTTTGCTCGTCGGTTGGGAAATCACCAAAAATTCGATCTCCTGTCCGGACTTATTCATCATGTGATGGGGCACTCGCGGCGGAATCTCGATCCCTTCCTGCTCATGCAACTGAATCACTTCCCCTTCAACCTCGATGGTGGCCACTCCCTTCAAGACAAAGAAAAACTGCCGCGCCTGTTCATGATAATGCCTGACTTCTTCCGTACCGGCCGGCATTCGCTCATGGATCACGCTCAATTCTTCCCGTTTCACCAGATGCCATCCGTCACATTGCTGTCCCCAAATATAATGTTCTGCCGTATTTTTGCTGATCTTCATCGGTTTGCTCCTTTCCCGCCGGGTTCCCGGTCTATATAACGATTTTTTAGTTTTAATGTATTTTCAAACGATTATACTTCCAACCCGAAAGGGGCATACAGTGTTTTGACACTTTGATTGTGTTATAGCCGGCTTATAGTCGACCTAGAACCGCCGAAAAAAATTGAATTGACCAACTCCCGTCTAATAAATCCCCTTCGAATATAACTGCAAAATTTCTTCGGAGGAGAATCTTTGTTAGAAAGTAGGACTGTGACTAACTTACACAAATTGAAGGCGACTAGAAAGCGTGTTGGGGCAATTTTAAGGAAAACGGAACATGCCCGCTAAAGATTTGTACTCCTCTTTCTTGGAAGCCAAAAAAGATATTGTCCTCTACGTTCAATTCTACAATGCAAGAGTGGTCACATTCTATGTTGGGATACCTGTCTCCAAAAGAATTTCGTCAACATTTATCTTCAAATGCGGCTTAAATGTCTCGACTTTTGGAAGTTCATAAGCTTTGGGCTTCCATAATTAAATTAAAAAACGGGCTATAAGCCCGTATAACATCTTTCCGGCTATTGTTAGCAAACGTAATACAAAACATAAAATACTATACTTTACTACAATGATACATTATCGTGTATTGAAAAAGAAACGTCAAAATCAAAAATACTTTGGTCTACAGGATAAAAATTGCTAATAAACATTTCTCTTCCTTCTTTATCTATTTTTGAAGAATTAATTGTATAAGACCACGACTCCGAATTTATATAAAAATCTCCACGGCAGTATATTTCTCTTGTCATCGGGCAGTCATCAATTGTTAATAAAAATTTATGACTTGTTTCCCTCAATAAACATGCAAGTTTTACATGTTCTTCATGTGTCATACTTACTGGATAAAGTTGTGAACCTTTTTCATAATATGGTGGATCTAAAAAGATTAGAACATCTTCACCTGGAGATAATAATAATTCTTCATAATCATAGCAAGTAATTTTTACATCTTTTAACTTTCTAGAACAATCCATAATCCTTTCACATAATAGGTCGGCATTCCATCTACAATCTATTGTGTATCTAGATTTTTGCCCCATGCCACCAATAGGATTAGCCTTGTAAATACCAGAATAATTAGTTCTATTAAAAAAAAGTAATGAAAATGCTTTATCTAGCGTAGTTTTAGGAACTTCCTTACGGAGCTTTTGCCATAATTCAACAGTAGGCAGTCCAATATCTCGAATTCTTTTACATAATCCTTCGGGATTATCCCGCAAAATTATAAAAAAAGAGTAAATCAATTCATCCTTATCATTAATCCAATTATTTTGAGCAAGGGTTTTTTTTAGAAAAATAGACCCCCCACCAACAAACGGCTCTCTATACTCAGAATGAGGAATATTAAAATATTTACACATCTTATTATAAACACGAGACTTTGATCCTGGAAATCTAAGAGGGGAAGCAATTTCTTTTTTCGTCATATTTTTCGTCCTCCTATTAATGAATATTACCATAATTAATGAATCTTGGCCAGCGTTAGTCTTTATTTAACTTTTCAGTTTAATATTATTATTTTTATACATATCAAAGTACATGAATAAGATCTTCTTTTTCCACTTCAAATATTTGCTCTTTTGTGTATAATCTGTGAATAGGAGACTTTTTTTTGGAGGTAATTATGTTGACTAAAGACAATATAAAATCCATTGAGTTAAATAAATTGATAGTGAATCTTAATAACCCAAGATTCCACAAAGTAAAAACTGAGTTAGAAGCAATTGAAAATATTGTTAAAAATCTTGGTGATAAGTTGTTACGCTTAGCAAAAGATATTGTAGATCACGGACTAAATCCAATTGACCTACCATTGGTAACTCCAGATCCAGAAAAAGAAGGTTACTATATAGTGGAAGAAGGAAACAGGCGCATAACAGCATTAAAATTATTATTAAACCCCGACGTCATAGTTCATCATACAAAGATTCATTCTAGATTCAAGCAACTACATCAACAAATTAACCCTTCTGATTTCTATATCATTGATTGTGTCGTAATTGAAAATGAAAACGAAATCAACCATTGGATTGAGTTAAAACATACTGGAGAAAATTTTGGAGCTGGAACTGTTCCTTGGAATAGAGAACAATTACTTAGATTTGAGAAAGAAAGACTTGGTAAAAATAAAGCAGTTCTTCAGTTAATCGACTTTTTAAAAAGCATCGGCTATGAAAGTCACTTTAAAAATATATACACATCTAACCTTAGCCGCTTAATTGACGACCCAGACGTTCGTGATTTTTTAGGTCTTAAACTGGAAAACAAGATCCTATATACAAATATTCCATTAGAGGAATTGCTAAAAGGTCTAAATAAAATTGTAAATGATTTATCCAGCGGAGATATCAACGTAAAAGACATCTATTACAAGCACGATCGAATAGAATATTTACAGAAATTCGATGAATCCCAAACCCCAGATAAATCAAGAGTATTTAGCACCTATATTCCTTTAAATGAATTGATTTCCAATCAACTTGTAAATGGAGATAATTCAAATTTACTCGAACAAGGTAATCTCTTTAACCTGGAATCTAATCCCAATCAGTCAAAAGGCATTATTAAACCTGGCTCTAACATAACATACACCAATAAAAACGATTCTGATAAAAACAAATTCGAGACCACGTCCAATAACCTAAGGAAGGGAGATCCTAAAAAGAATCACACCCAAAGTCAAAATAGAGATAATGATACAAAAAAACCCTTCCCATTATCATTCTTAAGAAAAACTCTTATTCCCAAAGACGTTAAGATGAAAATCGACATTAAAAGAATCAATTACATCTACAAAGAGTTACAGACATTAAATGTCGATGAATTTCCTAATTGTGCCGCCGTTTTATTCAGAGTTTTTTTTGAATTAAGTGTAGACGCCTATATTAAAAAGAAAAACATAACAGATTGTAACACCAACAGTAAATTGGTAGTTAAAGTAAAAAGAGTTTCCGAGTATATGGAAAATAACAAGATTCTAACTCGAGATGAATTAAAGCCTGTAAATACTTCTGTATCTTCTCAGGATTATTTGGGTTCTACAAATACATTAAACGCGTATGTACACAATTCTAATATGCAACCTTTATCAAAAGATTTAAAAACCACATGGGATAACATGGAAAAATTCATCAAAGCAATTTGGAAATAATAAACTGCAACTTAGTAGATTCGATAAAGATAAAAAACCCCTGCGACCCATCACAGTGCAGGGGTTTTTTCGTCCTCCGGCTTTACAGGGACATTTTCAGGATTTCGTAGACGTCTTGTTTGGTCAGTTCTCTGAAACGGCCAACCGTACCGTTGGGGCTGACCGCTTTTTCCGCCATGAGCTCCAGTTTGGCGTCATCGATCCCGTAGTCGGCCAGACGATTGGGGGCGCCGATCGAATTCCAGAAACCGCGCAAACGGTCAATTCCTTCCTCGGCAACCTGACGGTCCGTTTTCCCGGTCGGATCAACGCCAAAGACGCGAACAGCCAACTGCTTCATTTTCGGCGTGGCCACATCCAGGTTGTAACGAATCAGGTTCGGGAAAATGATGGCCAACCCGCCGCCGTGCGGAATGTCATAGACAGCGGAAACAGCGTGTTCGATGCCGTGTGTTGCCCAATCTCCCTGCATCCCCTGATTGATCACGCCGTTCAGAGCCATCGTTCCGCAGAACAGGATCGTTTCCCTGCTTTCGTAATCCTCCAGGTTTTCAAGGAGTTTGGGGGCTGTTTCCATCACTGTGGTCAAAAGCGACTCGACCATGCGCTCATTATAGGGCACATTGGGTGCATGGCTGAAATAGTGTTCCAGCGCGTGGGACATCATGTCCACGATCCCGTAAACGGTTTGGTCGCGTGGCACGGTAAAGGTGTGAACCGGATCGAGAATGGAGAAACGCGGGAAAGAGTATGGGCTGCCCCAGCCGATTTTCTCTTGCGTTTCCCAGTTGGTGATGACGGAACCGGCGTTCATTTCCGAACCGGTTGCAGCGAGGGTGAGCACCGTGCCCAGAGGAAGCGCGCCCTTTGCCTCCGCCTTCTTGGTAATGATATCCCAGACATCTCCGTCATATTCAGCCCCGACAGCAATCGCTTTGGTCGCATCAATCACGCTTCCGCCGCCGACGGCCAGCAGGAAATCAATCTTCTCTTTTTTGCAGATTTCAATTCCCTTGTTCACAGTGGACAAGCGGGGATTTGGTTCCACTCCCGGCAGTTCAAACACTTCTGCGCCGATTTCATCCAGGAATTTACGGATGTTATCATAAATCCCGTTTCGCTTGATACTGCCGCCGCCATACACCAGAAGCACTTTTTTTCCGTACTTTGGCACTTCGTCTTTTAAAGCGGCCAGTGTCCCTTTACCAAAGATCAATTTGGTCGGATTATGAAAAACGAAATTCTGCAAAGAAAACACCTCTTTTATTATGTAAAATGGAATCCGCCTTTCTATTATAAGCGAAACAAAATCATTTCGCGACCCGAAAGAACGGCAATTTTTGCCGCTGTCTCTTACGTAGTCAGATAAGGCTTTAATCGGTCAATCACTTTTTCCAGTTTGGCGGCACATTCTCCGTACATCGCTTTGACGTCTTCCCGCTCGGTTGACAGAGCGAACATTTCCAAATCGGCTTCGCATTTTTTCAGAGTCGCCAGGAGCGCCGGTTTTTCTTGCGGTTTCGCCAGTTGGAGCTTGTCATCATACACATCGAGATACAGCTCACCGCTGGAGTCGACTTGCCCGACAAATACATTTTCCAACTGCACCCCCTGCTTTTCCAGCTGTTCCTTGAGCCAGCGCCGATTACGGCCCAAGCGGAACAACGCTTCATCCAAAATGCTGCCATCCATAATCACGATTTCCGGTTCCCGTTCCTCCGCAACCTTCAGCCCCAGCATCTTGGGCGTCAGCGGAAGGCATTCCTTTTTCAGCATGACATCGATAATCCCGTTCGGTTCCATCACCGCAAACTCGACATCGGACAGCTTGAACACATTTTTCTTGCGCAGCTGGGACATCAACTCATCGATGGTGATTCTCTCTTTTTTCAGGTTATCCTCGAGCACTTTTCCCTCTTTGATCAAGACAGTGTCTTTGCCGTCCAGCCAGTCGCGGGCCGTCTTGCTCTTCAGCTGCAAGAAATGAATAAACAAAATGACCGCCACCCAGACGAGCAGGGAAATAAAACCCAAATATCCCTCTTTCATTTCCAGAGACATGTGGGCCGCCAGATTCCCGATGGTGATCCCGGTGATGTACTCAAACAGGGAGAGTTGGATAATCTGTCTTTTTCCCATCAACCGGGTCAACACAAACAAGACGACCACGGTTATCAATGTTTGTACAATCACTTGAATCCAATCCGCCATGTCGCAATCCCCACTAACTTTCAGTAATTTTTCTCTGTATAGTATGGAAGCATCCCAATCGGCCTATTCATCCCGATTTTTGCGCATATTAACAGCAGAAAGGAGTTTTGCTTATGACTGTTGCAGCCAAAGTAAAAACCTGCCTGGCTTCCCTTCGCAGTGCACAAGCAGGTTTGGAGCAGTTTTCCGTGGAATCGCAAACGCAGGACGCCAAAAAAGTCTTCTCTGAAGCAGCACAGACGGTGCTTGAGATCATTGAACAGGTAGAGCGTCGCGTCGGAGAGCTGGAACGGGAAGAACCGGAGTACAAAGGGTTTTGAGGAAACAATCGTCTCTTTTCAGCGCGTCACGGGAAGGAAGACTAAAAATCATTCAAAAAAGGGGCGAGGTCACCTTCCGAAGAGAACCCCGCCCCTATTTCCGTTCCTTTCTGCTCAAAGCACTTTTTGCCCCGATTCCCAAACGGTTTCACGACGATCCGGTGCTTCAACCCGGTTTACGGGAAACGGCAGACTGATATATCCGTAACGGCCGTGCTCGCTTAAATCCAACCCGTTCCGTTCTTCATGTTCGGATACGCGCAATCCGATCACCTTCTCCAGAACCCACAATGCCGCAAAGGAGGCTGCAGCCACAAATGCCATCGTGACAACAATCCCGAGCGCCTGGACAGCAAGCTGTTCCCATCCTCCGCCATAAAAGAGACCGGCTCTCCCAATTCCAACATTTTTCACCAGGTCGGGAGCAGCAAAAATCCCGCAGGATAACGTTCCCCAGACTCCTGCCGCCCCGTGGACAGAAGCGGCCGAGACCGGGTCATCGATTCCTTTTCGTTCAAACCATTTTCCTGAATAATATCCGACGGTTCCGGCAACCGCTCCGATCACCACCGCCGCCCATGGCCGGACAAAGGCGCAGGGGGCGGTAATGGCCACCAATGCAGACAGCGCTCCGTTTAAAGTCGCGGAAATATCGGCTTTACCGGTAGTGATGCGCGAGATGAAGTACATGGTCAAGGCTCCGGCGGCAGCAGCGAGGTTGGTCGTCAAGGCCGCATAGGCAAACAGTCCGTCCTGAACATGTGTGGCGCTGCCCGGATTAAAGCCGAACCATCCAAACCAGATGACAAAAACCCCCAACACCGTGTAAACCTGGTTATGACCGGGAATTTCAACGGACATTCCGCGTTTGTCAAATTTGCCCAGTCGCGGCTTCAACATCATCGTGGCCACCAGCGCCGCGACTCCGCCTTGGAGATGGACGACGGTGGAACCGGCAAAGTCTTGTTTTCCCAACAGATGGAGCCAGCCGTGTTCCCCCCAAACCCAATGCCCCACGACAGGGTAAATGAAGATGGAGTAAATGGCTCCAAAGACAATATAAATCCCCATTTTTCCTCTCTCAGCAAATCCACCCCAGGCGATGGCCAACGAAACGGCCAAAAAAGCAAACTGGAACAAGTAGGAAACCGAAATCGGCAATGCCCCCGAATCCTGGGGCAAATGCAAAAACCAACCCGTTGTGCCAATCCACTTGCCCTCACCAAAGGCAACCGCATAGCCGGCAACCCAGAAAGCGAGAGCGGCGACCGAAAAACCGATCACCTGTTTCACGGCGATATGCCCGGCATTTTTCGCTCTTGTCGAACCGACCTCCAGCAAAACAAATCCAACCTGCATCAGCATGACTAAAACGGCCGCCAGCATCATCCACATTGAGTCAAGTGCTTGATCCAGCCTCATGGTGATCCCCCGATTCCTCAATTATGTTATAATACCTTACATTTGTTTTGTATATTATCATACAGAGAGATCACCAACCACAATCATGTCAGATTTTTTTACAATAAAAAACTTGAGCAGATCGCTCAAGCCAACCGGTGATAAATTTCGCTTAATTCTTTGGCTCCTTTACTCCAGCCAAAATAGTTTTCCGCTCTTATGCGCGATTTTTTCCCCATTTCCTTCAGCTGATCCGGCCGGTTCAACCACTCGACCAATACTTTGGCAATGCGCTTGCTCAAACCCGGCCCCGGTGAGACCAAACGTCCATTCACCCCGTTTTCAACCAGTTCGCCAATCCCCCCGGTCTGCGTCGCCAAGATCGGCAGCCCGGTCGCCATCCCTTCCACTGTCACCAATCCAAATGCCTCTTTGCCAACTGACGGAACGACCAAAACATCAGCCAGTTGATAAACCGCAGGTAACCCCTGGTGCGGAATATGAGGCCACCAACGGATCTGTTCACCGTGCTCGCGCCCCAGCTGGCGGCATTTTCGCAAATAGCCGGTCTCCACGTTCCGCCCGTAAAAGCTGCTGCCGACGATTAACAGAACGGCAGCGGGATGCACCTCCCGCACTTGTTTAAAGGCTTCGATCAGCAAGTGCAACCCTTTTTGCGGAATAATCCTTCCGACATAGAGAATGACCGGGCGTCCGTTTAATTGATGCCGGATTCGCTCTTCAATCCTTCGCCGGCGAACGGCAGGATCGTGAATGGAAGCAAATTGGTGCAGATCCACCCCGAGCCAGATTTCTTTCAGCTTATGCATAATCTGGGGATACTCTTTTTTCAGGCAATCGGCCATGTATCGGCTGTTGGTCAAAATGAAATCATAGCGGGGCAGCAACTTTCTCAGCGCTTTGCGATTGGCGTACGGAGGGTTAAGGTAAGTGTGCGAATGCACAAAGAGGACTTTTTTGGCATTCGGAGCTGCTTTGGCCAGACGGTTTAAAAGGAGAGGCCGGTTTTCCACCTGGATGATATCCGGTTTCAGAAACTTGAGCGACTGTTCCACCCTTTTGTAATATTGCTGCGTCACGGGAGCTTTCAAGTCGAGCGCCGTCGCATCCGCCATCTCTTCCACCTGATTTCCCAGCAGCAACACATGATGGTTTTTTCCCAATTCCTTGGCCCAGGACCGGGCCACAATCTCAACAGAGCCGCTTTTTCCACCGTGAACAGGCAAATTTCCGGGGGTGATCAGGGCCACGGTCGGTTTTCCCGGCTTTTCTGCCGGCGGCTGGCGGTAAAGATAAGCGGCATATTCCATCGGTGCGGCAAAAGTGCGCCGCCACGATTCCAGATCACCGGCTTGATGGAAGGTAATGCGCAAATCACGTCCGTTGATTTCGATGATCCAGATGTCTCCTTTTTCATCAATCGCCAAATCGAGACCCAAATCAGCCATCCCGGGAATGCTTTTTTCCAGCGCTTTGGCTGCCATCACCGCAACCCGCTCCATCTTTTCCCGCACCGATGCCGGTTTGGTAAATCCAGCTTCGACCATTACTTCGTCAAACCTGCGCGCTTTGCCGCCGACCGCCACATTGGTGGCCACGGCATTCTCTTTTCCTACCTTGGCTACGATACCGGTAACCTGCCACTGACCCGTTCCGTCTTTTTGAACAGAAACACGAAAATCGACGGGCCGCCGGTTGATCGTGAGCAGAGAAATCGGTTGCTGGACAATCACAGGAGCGTGAATATGTTTGTGAATCCAGGCCGGAAGCTGATTAAACGGAACTTCTCCCTTTGCCCCTTTGGCATCCTCAATCCAGATGGCCCCGTTTTTGTGCATCAGGCGGCAAACGCCGATCCCCAAACTTTTGTTCCGCGGCTTTATATAACAAGCACCGAAGCGGTCAAACATCTTCTGCAAAACGGGCTGTTGATAGAGAAAGGTTTCCGGGAGGTGCGGCTTTAACTCCGGTTCCCGCTCAAGAATCTGCGCCACTCTCCACTTATCCATGCGGTTATCCCTATTAAAGATGATCAATCCGGGCAGGGCTCGGAGAAGTTGATACTTCATCTGAAAGACGGCGGGTTTGATCCGGTTATGAATCACTTTGGGAAGAGGGTGGCGTTGTTGATGGTAACGCCCGTCAGGTTCTCTGGTAAATCCGTCTACGGTACGATCAGCCAATCTCACATGCTCAATCGTAAAGAAGATTGGTTTTAATCCCACTTGGCGTGCGGCCTGATCGTAATGGGGAAATACTTCGTACGGCGTGCGATCCCGGATGCAGTCGGAAAAAATATGGCGGCTTACCAAAACCCCTACCGTATCAGCCACAAACGATCCCCCCTTTCTCTCTAAGTGTATGCAACAAACAAATGCCTTAAAGAGGATAGCTGTCCCGGCGACAAAAAAATAGACGAAAGATTTCGCTCTTCCGTCATTCTTGATTCACCCAGTTATAAAAAGAGAAGCCGCTGGCCCGATGTTGTTTTTCTCTGATTCCGGACTGGTATAACATACCTTTTTGTCTGAATTTGCGCGAATACTCCACTGCTTCCTCCGCTGTCCGCACATTATTGCGCTGCCATTCAAACAAAATCCGGTCGATGTACCGGAAATTCAGCTTGCTGCAAAAGACCGCTTCCCGCAAGGCGGATTCAATCAATTCTTGCGAATATCCGTCTTCATCAATCCATCTCGCCAGCATTTGGCATTCCATCGGTGACAAAGGCCGGCCAAACTCTTGTTCAAACAGCTGGAAAACTCGATCGTATGTCTCCCCATCCAACTCTTCCTCCGCCGAATCCCGGTCAATAAATGAGGAAACCAGCTGTTGCATCAGCGGTACAAGGGAATAGCGTTCACTGCGGACTCCGTACTCGTTCACCTCATGTTCAATCCGCAAATAGCCGCCGCGCACCAGCCGCTGAATCATATCGACGATCTGTTCCTGTGTGAGATTCATCCTCATCTCCAATTCACTAACCGTCGGAAACAGCTTTTGTTCCTTCTCCTGAAAGAAAAGAATATGAATCAATAACATAACTTCCGTTTCAGATAATCCGACCCGTTTATACTCCGTCAATAAGAGAACGGGCAAAGAGAGGGAGCCCTGCTGCAGGAGTTGAACCAGAGCCGTCTGCACTGATCCTTTTCCATCCATGCTTATCCACCTCGCTTGTCTTTCTACTATACCACAGGAATTTTGGCGTAAAATAGACTTGAAAAATGGAAAAGCATCGGTTTGAACCGATGCCCCTCACTTGATCCCGATTCTCCTTACGGGTATAAACGGTTAAGCATACGCGGGAACGGAATGGTTTCGCGAACATGATCCAAGCCGCAGATCCACGCCACCGTCCGCTCCAGTCCGAGACCAAATCCCGAATGGGGAACAGTCCCGTATTTTCTGAGATCCAGGTACCATTGGTAAGCTTCGCGCGGAAGATTGTGAGCTTCATATCGCTTTTCCAGCAATTCGGGGTCGTCGATGCGCTGACTGCCCCCGATGATCTCCCCATATCCTTCCGGTGCAATCAGATCGGCGCATAACACCACTTCAGGGCGGTTGGGATCCGGCTTCATATAAAACGCCTTTACTTCAGTCGGGTAATGGGTGATAAATACCGGCCGGTCAAAGCTTTCCGCGATTTTAGTCTCATGCGGCGCCCCAAAGTCGTCCCCCCATTTAAAATCGGCAAAGCCTTCTTTATGCAGCAGTTCAACCGCTTCGTCATAGGTGATGCGCGGGAAAGGCGCCTTTACTTTTTCAAGGGCGGAGATGTCACGATCCAATGTTTTAAGCTCTGCCTGACAATGATCCAAAACGGATTGCACCACGTGGGCAAGCAGTTGTTCTTGGATCTTCAGGCTCTCCTCGTGATCGACAAAAGCCATTTCCGGTTCAATCATCCAAAACTCGATCAGATGGCGGCGCGTTTTCGATTTTTCGGCGCGAAACGTCGGGCCGAACGAGTACACTTTGCGCAGGGCCATCGCCGCCGCTTCCATGTACAGCTGACCGCTTTGCGTCAAATAAGCATCTTCATCGAAATACTTCGTGTGAAACAGATTGGTGGTTCCTTCACAGGAAGAAGGAGTCAGAATCGGCGGATCCACCCGCGTAAAGCCGTGTTTGTCCAAAAACGCCTGCACCGCCCGGATAATTTCCGCGCGGATGTTGAGGATGGCCCGCTGTTTCGGGGAACGAATCCACAGATGGCGGTGATCCATCAGAAAGTCGACACCGTGCTCCTTTTTGGCAATCGGATACTCGTCGGCAACCTGAATCACCTCGATCTTGGTCACGTCCAACTCAAAACCGCTCGGAGCGCGTTCATCCTGCCGGACAACGCCCCAAACATACAAGGAACTCTCTTGGGTCAACTTTTTTGCATCTTCCCAGATCTCGGGAGATACTTGATTTTTCAGCAAAACTCCCTGGATAAAACCAGTTCCGTCACGCAACTGCAAAAACATGATTTTTCCGCTCGAGCGTTTATTGTAAAGCCATGCGCCCAGTTTTACCTCTTGTCCGACATGCGCGGCTGCCTCTTTAATCGTCGTTAACACCTATGTACCCTCCATCCGAAATTATGACACTGAATTTTATTATACAACCGCGTATTTTAAACAGTCAACGAATCAGCGTCATTCCGTGTTCCGGAGTGAAACAAGCGAAAGACCCGGGCATCTCTTCCCGGGCCAAAAATCTGCTGAAACCCAAGCACTTCCGCAAAAGAAAGATCACAACGCGGCCTGATCAACGATCTACAGCTTTTTGATCCGTCCTTTGAAGCGATCAATAAACCGCGCATTGGCCTCGTCGCCGCCAGGGGCGTTTCCGCTCATCCAGATCGGCGGTGTCACTCCCTCCAGAACCAAAAGCTGTACCGCTTCCGCCATCAGACTGTTCAACAGGTAAGCATTGGCAAAAGTGGAAATCGCCGCGACACGCTGCTCCAGACCGGGAATGCTGACAACCGCATCTCCCACTTCCACCTTGCAGTCCAAAACAACATCGACGAGTTCATACAGATTTTTCTTTGTCGGATGGCGGGCCGGATGGTTTTCCGGGGTCATGGCGGCATGTTGCACCGAGGTTACGCCGATCGTGGTCACCCCCCGCCGTTTTGCTTCCAGTGCCGCGTCGATGGTCGCCGCATTGATTCCGTAAGCATTGACGATGATGAGCAGATCACCGGCCCCGAGCTGGTAATCATCGATGACGATCGCTCCGTATCCCGGGGTGCGTTCGATCGCCATCGAGCGCAGGGCCCCCCCGCTTAAAAGCGTGCCTTCATCGAGAATCGCGCTGATGTGCATAAGCCCTCCGGCCCGGAAAAAGATTTCCTGCGCCCCCAGATTTGAATGGCCTCCGGGTCCGTAAACGTACACGATCTTGTCCTGTTTGACATGATCCGCGATCAATCGCGCGGCACGTTTGACCGCGTCCGCTTCTTCCCGCAACCTTTCCAGATGAGCCACGATTTTGCGAAAGTACTGCTCCATGACCGTTTCCGCCACGCGCCACTCCTCCTTTTCCGGTTGTCACCCAGTTTCATGCAGGACGCAACCTCGTTTAATCGTCCGGAAAATGCGGATTTCCCCGGCTGTCTGTTTAAAGACGGCCAGATCTGCCGGGGCTCCGGCCGCCAACCCCCGCAGCGCCGGCAACCCGAGGTAAGCAGCAGGCCTGACTGAGGCCATATCCCAAGCTTGGGGCAACTTGCAGAGTTGTTTCCGGATCAAATAGGACACACTCTGACGCAAAGTCTGCACCGAACCGGCCAACAGCTGCGGCTGCTCTTTCAGATGCAGTTTTCCCTCCGGCGTCAACACCACTTTCCCGCCGATATGCGTTTCATACTCCCCCGGTTCGCGTCCCCCGAGACTGACGACATCGCTGACCAGCATCGCCTTTTCCTTTTTCATGGCAAGAAAGACCTTCAACACGGAATCGGGCAAGTGAAATCCGTCACCGATCATCGTTGCCAGCAATTGATCTTCGGCGAGCTGATCCCAAATGTAGTTGGGGTGTCTCGGCAACATCGCATGTGCTCCATTGCCGAGGTGCGTGGACAGGCTCGCCCCCGCACGAACGGCAGCAGCGATCTGTTCTGTACCGGCTGCCGTGTGTCCGATCGCGACGCGTACACCGGTTCGGACACATTTTTCGATAAAATCGATGGCATCCGGCCACTCCGGCGAAAGCGTAACCAGGCGGATACGCCCGGCAGCCGCGTTTTGCCAGCGTTGGAACAGCGCCCAATCCGGGGGTTTTACATAAGCCGGATCATGGGCTCCGCGCGGTCCGTCTTCCGGCGAGATAAATGGCCCTTCCAGGTGAATGCCCGGAATGATCCGTTCGAGCAGAGGCTCTTCGCGGATTGCCGCCGCAATCACCCGCAGCGCTTCCTCAATGGCTTCATCGCTATTGGTAATGACGGTTGGCAAATAAGCCGTCACTCCTTCCGCCCATAACATCCGGGTCAAGGAAAACAGCGCTTCAGCGGACAGCGGCAACGCATTCAGATCGATTCCGGCAAATCCATTCACTTGCAGATCGACGAAGCCCGGTGCCAGCCACGGTAAATCGTCACTTCTCTTGATATTGCGAATGTCGCGGATCCTGCCGTCCTCAATCTCAACGGCAACGGGAGATCCGGTTCGATAGTCCACCCCTTCAACCAGCCGGAGCTCAGTTTCCTGCATGCTGACTCCCCCCGTAAGACTCCCCGTCCAAATACAGAATACAATCCCCGTGTGTCCGCAGGATTGATGCCGGACAATCCGGAGAAACCGGACCCGTGAGCGTCCTGTGCACCGCCTGGCGTTTTGTGGGCCCCGGGACAACACAAATGAGATGACGGGCTGAGACGAGCGCTGGTACAGTCAGGGTCAATGCCGTTTTCGGAACAGAGGCAAGATCGGGAAAACATCCGTCGTGAACCTGCTGCTTCCTGCATGCCTCATCAAGCTCGACGGTTTTCACCACAACAGGATCGGCAAAATCGGCGACACCGGGATCGTTGAAAGCAATATGTCCGTTCTCTCCGATTCCGAGGCAGACAATATCAATCGGCGCTTCATTCAGCAAGCGGGCATAGCGGATGCATTCCTGCTCCGGATCATTACCCGGGTTCATCAGGTGAACCGTGCCCGGTTGAACATGGCGAAACAAATGTTCCTGAAGGTATCGGGAAAACCGTTGCGGCGCATCCTCCGGCAGTCCGATGTACTCGTCCATGTGAAAGGCCGTCACACGCGTCCAGTCCACTCCGTCCGCACGGCAAAGGTGCTCAAGAAATTCATTTTGCGAGGGCGCCGCGGCAAAAACCATGCGCACTCTGCCCTGCCGGAACAATGTTTCCTTCATCTTCTCCACCGTCTTTGCCGCAGCGGCCATTCCCATCGCATTCCGATTCTCGAACACATGTACCTGCAAAGTATCCACCGTTTTCTTGATCATCGGTTCCAATCCCCGACTCACGGAAGCCTCCTCCTTCCTGTTTTTCCGTTTGCCGGCCATCATCCGGGCGATTCTGAATCCCCGGAATCCCCGCTGAGGACTTCCATCATTTGCTCCACTTCCGGGCGGCGGTTGCGGGTACACCAGCCCGTCACCGCAAAAACGATGGCCGATACCAGCACCGGCAACCCTTGTTGTGCCGCTTCACTGACGTCAAAGACGGTTTTGTCGAGCGCAAATGTGAACACTCCGGCCATGAGTGAGACGATGGCGGCTGCCGGTCCGCTGTTGCGAAACGCGGGCAACAACCCAAGCAGCATGGCAACTGAGACCGGCCCGACCAAGGCCCCAAACCAGGAGACCAGGAGTCCCAGCACCCCGCCAAATGCTCTCTGTTCCACAGCCACGATCATGGTCAGCAAAACAAGCACCAGCGTCGTCGTGCGGGCGACGATCAACTCGCCCCGGCTGCTCAGCATGGTCCACTTGCCGCGCAGCCTCGGAAAAATATCGCGTGTGAAAACTGAGGAAATGGCATTCGCATCAGACGTGGTCATGGCCATCGTGTGGCTGAACATCCCGGCGAGAACCAATCCGGTCAGACCGTGCGGCAAAAACTTCGTCGCCAGCAAAGCATAAGATTGGTCGGGCTGCTTCAGATGCGGAAAGAAAATCGGCGCGGCCCACATCGGATAAAACAGAACCAGGGGCCAGAAGAGATAGAGGAAACCGGAGAGAAGCGCAGCCTTACGGGCTTCGGAACCGGACGGTGCTGCAATATATCGTTGGGCCAGGTTCCACGTGCCACCGTTGTAGCTGAAAAAATCGATCAGCAGAAACGCCAGCGCAAACCAGAGCGTATACGGCCCGGCAAACAAGTCCGAATGCCCCGCCGGCAACCGGCTCCACATCCCGGCAATCGCGCCGATCCCTCCTAGATTGGCCAGCACGATCACAAACATGGCAATCCCGGCGGCCAACTGGATGAGGAATTGTGCGAAGTCGGTCAAGGCATCAGCCCACAGCCCGCCGATCGTCGAGTAAATGAGCGATACACCACCTGAGAGCAGAATGCCGGCAGAGAGCGGAAGACCGGTAAACACTTGCAGGAGAATGGCAATCGCCGCCCACTTGGCACCGATATCGAAAACTTTTAACAAAATGCCGCTCCATGCCATGAGCTGGTGCGTCGGGACATTGTAACGAGTGGACAGGTATTCCAGCGGCGATCCGATTTGGTAATGCTCCCTTAAGCGCGTCCAGCGCGGAGCAATCGTAAAAGCCCCGGCAAAAACGGCAATCGACACCGGAACAGCCCACCACACGTAGATCGTGAACCCGTACTGGTAGGCAACGGCCGCATATGCCACAAACACGGCAGCACTGTAGCCGGACATGTGGTGAGACACTCCGGCGAGCCACCATGGCATTTTTCCGCCGGCCGTAAAATAATCCTCCGCATTTCCTACCCGGCGATATGACCAGACACCGATTCCAATCATCAACAGGAAATAGAGAATCAGGACGAGCCAGTCAATTGCCGCCATATATTGGCCCCCTTTTTTCAGTGATTTGATCCGCATGTCCGGTCGGATGGGTGCCGCGACCCTCCCCATTTTCAGGGCTTCACCCCCGGGGGCTTGCCGAATTTTCGCTCTTTGTACCCGCCGTCTCCAGTCCAGATAAGCTAGTTTTTCAACAAGACCACTTTATCCAGATTTCTCGGCCTGTCGGGATTCAGCCCCAAATCCAGCGTTCGGTAATAAGCCAGCAGCTGCAAAAACGGCAGATAAAGGACACCCCGGGCGAGATCTGTGAGGCCGCTGTTCAGTTCAATTTTGATATCGCATTGAAAATCTTCCAGCCGATCGCCGATGACCAATGCATTGGCACCAAATTTCCGCACATCTGCGACAACATCCCGTTCGTAAGGCCGGATCGACTGGCTGCTCAGCAGGATGACCCGGCATTTTTCATCTAACACGGAAATCGGGCCATGCCGGAATTCGAGCGGATTAAATGTCTCGGAAAAAAGTTGCGTCATCTCTTTCAACTTCAACATTCCCTCATTGGCCAAGCCGAACTGTGCCCCCATCCCCAAATAAATATAATGGCTGAAATTCCGGTCTTTTCCGATATCCTTCGCCAGCGGCTCCACCCTGGCGATCACGTCTTCCCCGATTTCCGGCAACCGTTTTAATTCCCCCAGATATGCTTCATCTCCCGGCAGAATCCCCGCCAGCAGCTGTGCGGCCAGCAACATATTGGTAAAAGAACCAGTCATCACCACGCTGTTTTCCTGCACGTGCGACAAATGAAACACCGTATCCGCCTTATCGGCCAATTGGCTGGAAGGCCGGGTGGTGATGGCGAAACAATGGGCCAGCTTGTTCTGCCGTGCAAATTCAATTGCCCGGACAACTTCGGTAGTATTGCCCGAGCGGGAGCAGCCGACCAGTATCGTTTTTCTTTTTTTGGAAAATACGGAACCCGGGTTGAGAAACACTTCCGAAGCAGGCACCGACCAGGCGGGAAGTCCGGTTTTTTCCTGAAAAGCAGCCGCGGCGGCGATCGAAACATAGTAGGAGGTTCCGCAACCGGTAAAAATCACTTCCTCGGGCTGAAGTGCGGCAAATGTTTGTTTTACCTCATCCGCCCGGGACAATGCCATCCCGATTGTCTGCCTCCACGTCTCCGGTTGCCGTTTAATCTCTTGATAAGTGTGTGTTTGCACCATCATTTCTCCTCCCTATTTCCATTTCGTTGGTGCTGATGCAGCTGAGCGGGTGATGCCTCCTCCAATCTTTGCCTGGCAAGAAGCCCGCTGCCGATCACCCCGGCATCATCCAGCAATGTGGCCGTCCGTATGGTCAGACGCGCCCAATATCCTTTGTAAACAAAGCGCTTCAACTCCTCCCGGGCCGGGTGCAACAACCGTTCTCCCGCCCGGGCAACTCCCCCGCCGATCACGATCACATCCGGACTGAACAACGACACGGCATACGAAAGCGCCTTGCCCAATAACTTCCCGGTATGCTGCAGTACCTCGACTGCCACGGCATCACCGGCATCGTATGCTTTGGACACATCGGCCGCCGTGATTTTGCACAGATTTTCACCCGGAAACCACGACTGCAAAAGGCTTGATTTTCCATTGGCAATCGCCTCGCGAACCTGCCTGACGATGCCGGTGGCCGACGCAACGGTCTCCAGGCATCCGTACATGCCGCAAGCACAGGGAGCCTGTTCTCCGTCCATGCGAATATGACCGATTTCGCCTGCCATAAACCCGCTGCCGTAATACATCTGCCCCTGGTTGACCATCGCTGCGCCGATCCCGGTTCCGAGGGTAATGGCCAGCACATGATCATAACCCCTTCCGGCGCCTCTGATCGCTTCACCAAATGCGTACATTCTCACATCATTGTCTGCGAAAACCGGAATATTCAGTCTGTTTTGAAGCAACTTCACCACTTCGACATCCCGCCATCCCAGATTGCCGGCGAACCGCACCAGCCCGCGATCCGGATCGACCAGGCCGGGATTGCCAATGCCAACGGCCAGCACCTGTCCGGGAGCGATTTGTTCCGATGCCAGAAGCGACTTCACCATCCGTGCGATCTTGTCAATCACCTGTTCATAACCCAGATGCGCTTCGGTAGGCTCCTGGATTTTGTGAAGAAGATTGCCTCTGCCGTCCAACAGGCCACAGACGGTATTTGTGCCGCCTGCATCGATCCCCACCAGAAATTTCACGGTTTTATCCTCCTGCCCGGAATCCTTTACAGGAAATGAACTCCCCCGTTTATTTTTCTTCTATCAGATTGAGAATGGCCGAATAAATCTCCTCTTCGATCGAAGGGGCAAACGGAGCGGGCAACCCGAAGTACAACAGCGAATCCCGCGCTTCATAGCCCCCTTCCGCCACCTGCCCGGCTGTCGGCACATAACCGATCATCCCGTTACTGTATGGAACAGGCAGCACAGAACCGCCTAACTGCCGTTTGACAAACAGCCCGTATTCCACTACGATCTCCGCGTTCATCGTCAACAGTGACAATCCTTCCACAAGCTTCAGCCAATTGATCTTCAGCGGGATGCCGGGGCGAATCCGTTCCGGTTCCTGCAACAGCAATCTCGCCCATTCCCCTATCACGGTCGGCTGATCTTTCACCTGCTCCAACTCGGCCGTTGTCGGCAACTTCTGAAAAGGCAAAGAAATGCTGGCCGTTCTTCCCGTCAACCGGCAAGGCCGAAGCGATTCCATCGGTTGCTGCAAAAGGCGGATCGCCTCATTGGCAAGTGTGTTCCCCAGCATGGCGACTTCTTTCCTGCTTCCCCGATAAAATCGCCCTGACCTGACCAACGCGGGACGGATATCCCCGCAACATCCCTGCAAAAAAGCGGCCACTGCCTCCGCGTCCAAACTGCGCTCGATTTTTTCCATGGCCACGCCGGGATACTCGGGAGAAACGAAATTCTCTTCCGTTGTGGTCGGATGACAGGTAAAGTGAACAAGCACCGCTTTCGTCTGCCCTGACCGGGTATAAAAGCGCACCACATTCACTTCGGGATCAGCCGGCCCGTCCGGATTGGGGGCCATTTCCATCCTGCCGCCGATCCGTTTGCGGCGATGAATGCCGAAATGACACTCCCCTCTTCCCCGCTCCGCCATCACGGGTTCGACCCTGCCGGCTGCCGCTTCAATTCCCGCGAAGACCCGTTCTTCCAGCCTTTCCATATACCCGGAATCAGGTTTGCCCAACGAAGGGGTAAAGCGATAAGTGGTCTGCGGGGCGGAATGGGTATGAGTGGCATGCAGGATCACAAACGGTTCCCGGATTCCCCACCTTTCTGCCAACCGGTGTTGCAACCTTGCCGTCAATTCCTGGCCCCACCAGATAATGTCCGCCGATACGAGCACTGCAGCCCGTTTCCGGCCCGGGATCTCCTCTTGTTCAAAAAACAAAATTCTGGCGTAGAGGGGCTGCGATATTCCGTCAAAAGGCCCGGCCCGTTTCATAAAACCGGCCAAAGGAACCGGTTTGAGCGGAGTGATGTCCACTTTGGCCGTTCCCAGTGCCAGCATCGCCCTCATTCCGTTTCTCCCGCGCCGACGTTCCCGCCGCCCCTCATCCTCTTGATCGGCGCAGCCCCCTTGCATTCATTTCCCATGGCGCTACAATTCAGAATCATTCCGCTCCCCCTCAATGCGCGTACCAAGATGCCACTTTCCCAACCGCCTCAATCATCTCCTCGATATCCTGTTCGCTGAAAAACTCACTGATGCCAACGCGAATCGCCGTTTGCAAAATCTGCTCCGCCGTCGGACAGAGCCCCCTAGGGTAAGCAACATCGGACAGGTCAAACGGGAAATGACTGTTCAGGTAAGCCTGCCTCTTTTGAAATAGCGGCTGCAAATAAATCACTTCGGGAATATAGCCCGGCTGGTTGGGAATCCCTTCCGCTGCCAATGCCCGGGAAAACTCTTCGCGGCTGCAGGAGAGAGCTGACAGATCGAGGCGGAACATGTAAAACCAATAGCTGGACCAGCCGCCTTCGTAAACCCGGGGAGCCTGCACCCCCGGCAAACCGCGGATGCCTTTGCTGAGACGCTCCCCATATTGATGCCTTCTCTCACAAATCCAGGGAAGTTTCCTGAGTTGGGCGACACCGACCGCGCCTTGCAATTCGGTCATCCGGTAATTGGGGGCCAGATAGGACAGATCCCGCTGCACCTGTCCGGCGAAACGCTGATAATTCTTGTCGGCAAAAGCGTGAACGACGCGATACTCCTCCTCATCTCCCGAGTTGACCGTCACGATTCCCCCGTCTCCCGTTGAGATATGTTTGAAATCGTTCGTGCTGAAACATCCGTAATCCCCGATCGTGCCGACCAGCCGCCCTTTGTACCGGCTCAGATAGCTTTGTGCGCAATCTTCAATCACCTTCAAATGGTGTTTGCGGGCAATTTCCATAATCGGATCCATATCGCAGGGATTGCCGGCCAGATGGACGACCAGAATCGCCTTGGTCCGTGAAGTGATGCGGGACTCGATTGATTGCGGGTCCATGTTGTACGTATGAGGATCGACATCGGCAAACACCGGAATCGCATTCTGATAAAGAATCCCGATTATCGTGCCCTGGTCGGTAATCGGGCTCGTGATCACCTCATCTCCCACGCTTACTCCGGCCGCTCCCAGCGCCACGTGGATGGCAGCCGTACCGGAAGAGGTGGCCACACTGTATTTCACGCCGTACAATTTATTAAAATCGCGCAAAAACTGCTTTACTTTTTTTCCGTGATGGTAAAACAGCGTATTTTGTTCCAGCGCCTCCATCAGCTCTTTCTCTTCTTCCACGCCAAAACGTTTGCCTGTGCCAAACGGCGATGTCTTCACTTTCGGTCCGCCGTGCAACGCCAACCTGCGTTTATTCATTGCGGATCTCTCCCATCTTTTTTCGTTGTCTCACCGGCTTTGATTTCTGCCCCCCGCTTTGACAGTCACCACTCTCCTGACGCAGGGTACCCCGAATTTCATTACCGCAGATCCGTCTGAACGGCGTAGATGAGAGCGGGGAAGAGGAACCCATATCACCAGATCGTCCAGGTCGGTGTCACTGGACAGGCAAACAGAACCGTCTGCGTTCATGCCCTCGATCCGGACTCTGCGGCGGGCCCGTTCCCAATCGTTGATCTGTTTGCCGGTCAAGAAGACGAATCCCCGTTGTTTTGCCTCGGCGACCACTTTGCGCAAGGCCTCGCGCACCAGCGGCTGCCGGTAAATATGAACCTGATGGAACAGAAAATGGGCCACCCCCTGCACACGTCGCACCTGCTCGAGAAACGGGACGATCAGGCTGCTGTCAGCCAAACGGAAATGATCGAGATCCTGTGTCAGGAAGCCGATTTCCAGCACGTCATAGATGCGGTTTCTCTCATCTGACCAGGCGATCGGAAAATAAGGATGGCATGTGCCAAACAAGAAACCGACGTTTCCTTTTTTGCTGGGCCCCCTCGTCTGATCGGACATAATGCCGCAGGCTTCGCACCAGCGAAACAATTCTCCCCAGCCTTCAAAACGGGTATAGTGATTCTTATTGGAAGTGACCGTCTCAAGACCCGTCTCCTCTTTCAACCAGCGGAGCTGACGCCGGAATTCCGCTTGATCCCACTTGCCACCGTCCTGCTCCAGCGCGTTGTAATGAAAGGCCAATTCATGATCGGCCGCCCGCACCTTTTGATAAATACGAGGGCTGTATCCCGGTTCGAGCATGCACCATGTGGATTTCACCCCACACTCCTCAAGCACGGAAAGGGTGACTTCGGCCGACTCATCCACATTCAGGTCACTGTCATGGGAAAGCATCGCCACATGCGAGATTCCGGCGGGCCAGTACCCGAGAAAAGGCAATGTCATCCCCCGGCCAGTCACTCTCCTCAACAAATGGCTGATCAGGACTTCTCTCCACCAATCGGCATACGGCCAAGCAAAATAAGGAGTTCCGGATTCCGTTCTCCGGCGGTCCAACTCCCAGTCCATTTCACTGCGGTCGTCCGCTTTCAGGATTCCGTCATCAACAGAACCGGTTCCGTCCGGGGCGGGAATTCCGTCTTCGATCACCGGCCCTCTCCCCTGCTGAAGCCCGACAACCGTCTCTCCGATCTCCACGGCCCAGCGATCGATCACACCTTTGCCCACCCGAAATTGGAGCAAAGCGGCCCCGCTTTCCTCTCCATGCGGCTCATCCCTGAAAACCCGGCCGATCCCGCGGCAAAAATGCTCATTTTTTTCCACAGCGATCCAGGGAGCAGCCTGCAAAAACCTCAGCGGCCTCATGGCCCCCCATTCCGCCGGCAACTGCACATAACCCGGGCCCAGCGTCCTTCCTTCGGAAAACCCAAGCCGTCCGGCAAGGCAGGAAAGCCTCCCGCAGGCTATCACCGTCCCTCCCCGTTCGGCAAAATTCCAGATCCCGGAAGCAGTTTCTGCATCTTTGCGTTCCAGGGCGACAATCAAAACATCGAGAGATTGTTCAGACAGCTGTTCCACCCCGTCCACCCATTTGAACGGGATCCCCGCATGAGCCAAAATTTCGCCGATATAGGCCTGAAAAACATTCAACCCGTATTCCCACCGGCGCACAGCCGCCTTCCGGTCCAGTAACACTCCTACACGCGCCATGTTCATCGCCAAATCCACCTTTTGCATGAAATTAACATCGGCAAGCCGAACCGGGCCCCTCTTCCCGTCCGAGGCTCCCGACAGTTGATCCGGTTCCTTTTCTCTCCTGATTTTGTTTGTCTTTCCGTGAGTTATATCATTCTGTAAATATCGATTTTATACAATAAATTAATACATGTATTATACTTGTATTATAAAATTAGGAAAATAAATTGTCAATTTATTCAGAATTATAAAGATTCCAAATCCACCTGTCGTGACAAATTCTGCAAAAGAGAGACTTCTAAAATTCGGTAAGTTTTCCCGGCTTCCGTGAAAAGCGGCATGAGCGGCCTGGGACTGAAACATCTCCTTCCGCGCCTGATCTCATGTACGCTCTTTTCCGCCGATTCCTACACATAGTTCAGCCCGCCGGCATAGGGAAACGGAACCGGGAACAATTTCTGCACGGCCGATCGAAAACCCGGCTTGCCCGTATCATGCGGTTCGGGGTCAAACAACAGCGACGCGAACGAGCGGATATCGAGAACATCATCCTGACCGTTGCAGCTGATCCTGATCCGGCCGTCCGGCTGCTGCCAAACCCGCAAACTTTCACCTGAGCGCCGGTCTTTCTCACACAAATAAGGCCGGAGCTGACTGATCAGCCTTTCCGGATTGATGATGCGGACGGTTCCCAAATTTTGCTCGGATTGATGCTGCGCGGGAGACAAGGCCTCAAGCAGCTCCGTTTCGTACCATGGAACCGGTACATCCAACCGGCCGATTTGTTCAGACCGGAACACATGAGCAAGCGTTCCTGCAATCAGACGGGGGTGACCCGCCCATTCGATGGCAAGCGCCGGCTGCTCCGGATTTGGTTGATCAGGAACGCCCACTGTGACAAAAGCGTCCGCCCGCCCTTCCCGCTCTGCGACCCACACCTTGTGATGTAGCTTAAGGCAATCGGCCATCGCCCGGGCCTGGATCAGGTTGGCTATATCCCAAAGGCTCTGCTCGTAACAAACTTCGCGCAGCCCGGCCAATCTTGCCAACGAAAACCAATCCGCCGGTTCCAGTTCCCTGAACCGGACATTTGCCATCTCCGGTTTCCTGGCGATGACAGCTGCGGAATCCGGGTCGATGGTAAAACGGGAAACCGCTCCGAAGCGAACACAATCCATTCGCCTGTACAACGGGCCATAGCCGGACACCAGCAACAGGGAAGCTCCCGCTTTGTCTACATGAGACAAAAGGCAATGCAAAACCGCACCGGCATAGCCTTTCCCGCGATATTCCGGGTGCGTGCAAACCGAACCGGCAGAATACACGGACAATCGCGCCGAACCGATCCGGACTACGGAAGGAACCAGCCCCACAAATGATACCAGTTTCCCCTCCGCAAACGCACCGAACGACTGCCGGAGGCTGGAAGAAAACACCTGGGGAAACGATTCAACCATCGACCTCCGGCCGGATTTGCGGAAGATCCGGTCGGAAAGTTGAACAGCCTCTTTCAGTTCATCCGTTTGGAGCAAACGAATATCCGGCATGGAAACACTCTGCTGCTCCTCCGCCTTTGGCAGCAGATTTTCACCTCTTTTCCGAAAAATTTGCAGGTCAGTATGCGGGATTTTTTTCCCGAGATTCAATGTCAGAGATCGCCGATCAGGCGGTCATAATCGGACGGCTCCAAACTGTACAGCTCCGTGTTTTTCTTTCGGGCTTCCGGGTGCAGCTCGCCGGCATCCCGAAAACGGAACACCCGGTTCAACAAATTTTCCACTTTTTCCGACTGTCCGGAGCGCTTCAAAAGCTGCATCAATTCATAATCCCGAATGCCTCTTTGCAGCCATTTGTAGCGAAGTGAAAGCAACGGTTTTCCGGCAGCACCGGGATAGACGAAGTTCATGTCGCCGGCTTTCCAGCCCGGAGCGCGATAGGAGAGTTTCTCCAGTGGACTTTCCGGCCAAACCGTGTAATTCCAGCGCAAAAAGCCGTCCAGCTGCAATTTCTCCACCAACCAGGGGATCACTCTGCTTTCCAGTGGCGGAGAGGAGAGAAAGGTGTTGGGAAAATCAGGGTAACAGCAAACGTAGAAAAGTATCTTTCCCGGAAGTTGCCTCTTCAGATCCAGCAGACGGGTGTATTCGGCAGCGACACAATTCAAGATCGGGACATAATCATGAATGGGTCCCGGATTTTTTTGAATAAACTCGGTGCGATGAATGGCCAACTTATAGCGAAAAGACGGAGCTGCTTCCTGCAACGCGGCCAATTGCTTCTGAAAGAGGGCAAAATCTTTTGGCTCGTCGGCCAGGACACGAACCCGTTCGATCCACCCCTTGTCGATCAAATGGTGATGCAGGGCCTGAACATATGCGTCAAAATCGGCCCGTTTGCGGATAAAGCGGAAGGTGCACGAGCTTTGGTCATAATAACGGATCCGCACTCCATCCGGGTGATCCGCCATCACCGACCCGTAGCCCGCCTCCTCGTCCTGCCAAATGCCCAGCAACCCGAACAGTTCGATCTCCGCGGCAATGCCGTGTTGTTCCGCCATTTGCACATAACGATCCAACGCGGAAAAATCATAAGAAAACCGACCATTGGTCTCCCGGGTGATCCGCACCATGCTGTACTCGAACAAATCGGCGGGTTCCCGATCCCGAAAACTGTATTGCCCCGACCATGGGATTTCCGAAACGACCGCCGTGACCGCCTTCTGTCCCAGCTGGGCCAGGCTGTGCAAATAACGATCCAAAATGGCAAAATGTTCGTCCGACCAAAGAGGCACCTGATACCTTCTGGCAATGTTTGCATTATGTTGCCACAGGTCAAGATAAAATTGGTATTCCTTCGGTTCAGGCAACATCCAATCTTTCACAGTGAGGGAAAAGGAACATTCACCGGCCGTCCTTTCATCTTCAAACAGAGTGTGGCTGTACAAACGGATCTTCCCATGATAAATTCCGGGCCGGGTATCCTCCGTCGCGTGGCACTCCACCCACACAGCCTGAATTTTTCGCCGCTCCACAAATAACGAACTTTTCTCCAGCAACACGTCAGATTTTAAACAGCGGTCATCATCTTCGACCAGGCCGATCAATTTAACTTCCAGTTGCAACGGGGCATCCAGTTCGACATCAAGCCGGATGACCGGCAGCGGTCCTCCTTTCCAAAACTGGGGATCTGTGCTGACGGTAAGAAGAAACGGCTCATCTGCGGCGACCAAAACCTGAAAAGCCGCGCTGTCCCTCCGGCAGCAGGCAAGATCCACGTGCCGGACGGCCGTATCCCGTTGCGCTTCCAGCCAATCATTATGCCCCCAACTGTATCGGTAGAACATCGAAGCCAGACCAAAATTCAACAACACTACACCGCCTCCCCTTTGCCGCCATGGATCAGGTGTCCGTTATAATGACACCTTTCTTCCTGTCTGCCGGCTTTCATTCACTGCCTCAATAAAGCGGATTATCTGCCACGTCTCCTCCGGGTCGACAGGCGGCTTCCCCGTCACAAACATCTCCATGATCCGCTCAAGCAGACTGGCATAATAAGGTTTTGCGCCGGAGTTCACATCGACGTACTGCGTTCCCGTCTGACGGTGAAGCAAGGCGCCAAATCCGTTGTTTCCCTTGCGGTTGCCGCGAACGGTGCCGATGCGGCCGTCCTTCCAGAGTCCCACCGCCATCTCTTGCCCGTCATTGCTGATCGCGGTGACATCGAGGCAACCTTTTCCCAGGATGGCAAACAGCATCTCAACCGGATGAATGCCGTACCAGAAGAGTCCCGGCTGTGTCGGTTCCAGCGGCATCGGCCCATAGCAATCCGCTCCGAAAACGGCTTCTTGCCCGCCGTCAGCGAGCGCAGTCGTCAACGCTTCCGCGTAGCGCAGGGCAGAACAGCTCATCAGTGGGACGCGATGTTCTGCGGCCAGTTCAAGCATGGCACGGGCATCAGCAGAATTGAGGGCCAAAGGCTTATCAATGAAAACCGGTTTCCCGAATGGCACGATTTTTTTGAACTGCTGCAAGTGCACCCGCCCATCGACAGACTCCAGCAAAATGGCATCGCACTGCTCGGCTGTGGCTTCCGGTGTGGCGGTGATGCGAACGCCAAACTGATCGCGAAGTTGACGTGTGTAACCCCCGACGCGCGAAAAACTGAGTTCAAAATCGGGCGTACCGCCCGGAAAAGCTGCGACCACCCGGCCTCCCGGCACATGATGCGGATGATCCGGATCATTCAGCAATTGGGTGAAGGCCGTAACATGTGAAGTATCGAGGCCGATGATGCCGATTTTGATTTCAGGCATGACCTTTCCCCTCCCCGGAATCGTGCGCGCGAACTCCCCCTGGCCAGAGAATCGGCTGAAACGTATTGGTCCGCGCAGACTCCCGTGCTTTCAGGCACATCCATGCGCTGAGCAAACCCGCATCCAGCGGGGCGCTCGACTTCGCCTTTCCCTTCATCACCTCGATGAAATTGCGGGCCAGTACCGCATCGCCGCCAAAATGACCTGCCTCTTCGGTCAATTCATAAGTTTCAACCCGCGGTGAATGGTGCATGTAAACCTTAATCGCATTGGCATAAAAATCAAACTCCAGCGTCCCTTTATAGCCAAGCAGACGGGCACCCCGGCTGGCAGCCTTTCGCCGGGCATAGAAATTTTGCGTATAGACTGCGTGCATCCCCGTCTCATACCGGATCAGCGCGCTTCCGGAATCCTCGTTTCCCGTATCGACGGCAAAACAGCAGTATTCGCCTGCCGGCGTTTCGTGCGGCAACTTGCGGATATGGACCGTACTGTCCGGGCAAATCTCCCGTTCATCGCATTCGGCACATTTCAAACCGGCCGGTTTGTTCCCCTTGAAAACCTGTTTGGACGTCATGGCGCAAACCATCGTCGGCTGCAACCCCAGCAGATAGTTGATATAATCAAAATCGTGGGTGGCCTTCTGCAAAAAGAGCCCGCCCGTTTCCTGCTCGTCACGATACCAGTGGTGATAATAGACACCGCCGTACGGGACATTGTTCACCGCCTGCACGTGTTCGACCGTACCGATTTTTCCCGAATCGACAATCTCCTTCACCAACTTGAGCAAAGGCGCTGCCCGCAGCGGAAAAGAGACGACCACTTCGGTTGCCGAAGACTCAAACCCCTGCTTGAGCCGGAGCAAATCCTGCTCATTGGTGGCCACCGGCTTCTCCAGAAACAAGGGAATTCCCTTCGGCAAAACGCGCAAGGCCATCTCCGCATGACGGGAACAGCGGGTCCCGATCAGGATTCCGTCCAGCTCCGCCTCCTCTGCCATCGCTTCCGGGCTGTCAAAAAAAGCAATGCCTTCCGCCCGGTCTCCCATCTGCTGTTTGATTTCACCGTTGCGAATATCGTTGATGGCCACAACGCGGCAGCGTGGATCGATTTTGCCGATTTCGGCCAAGATGTTTTGAATTCTCCTTCCGTACCCGATCACTCCCAACCGCAAGCTGATTCCCTCCTATTGTTTGATCGCACCCTGCATTCCGGAAACGAAATAGCGCTGCATAAGCAGATAGAAGACGATAATCGGAACCAGGGAAATCACCGTTCCAGCAGCCATCGCCCGCACATCATCGCCAAAGGTGCCGGAGAGGTAAGCGAGTCCCAACGCCAGCGGATACAAATGATCATTCTTCAGAACGATCAACGGCCAGATGAACGAGTTCCAAACAGAAATAAAGGAGAAGACGCTCAATGCCGCCAGCGTCGGTTTGGTCAGGGGCAACATGATGCTCCACCACAGGCGCAACGGTCCGCAGCCGTCCAAAATGGCCGCTTCCTCCAGCTCTTTCGGAATGGTGAGATAGGCTTGCCGCATGAGAAAAACGGAAAATCCCCCGACCAGTCCCGGAATGATCAACCCCCACCAAGAATCAATCAGTCCCAATTTTTGCACAATGATAAACAACGGCACCAATTTTCCCTCTTCCGGAAAAAACATGGTCCCGATGATTGCGTAAAATATCAGGTTCCGGCCCGGGAATGTCATCCTCGCCAGCGGATAGGCCGTCAGAGAGGTCAGAAACAGATGGGCGGGCACCATGATCACAATCAGGATGAAGGTGTTCAGCAAATATCTCGGGAACGGAATGACCGTCAACGCTTCCACAAACTGATCCCAAACCGGCGGCTTCGGAATCAGGTCGGGCGGAAAGGTGAAGACATCCTGGCCATTCGATTTGAACGCGGTTGAAAGAAGCCACAAAAAAGGCCCGATAAAAATAACCGCGATGACGGTCAGCAGAAGATACATCAACGTCATTTTCACGGCACGCAGCCAACCGCGCCTGCGTTTCACACTCATCAGACCTGCCCCCCTCTTGACAGTTTGAAATTGATAAATGTCAAAATCATCAAAATCAGCCAGAGCACCATGCCCATTGCGGTCGCATAGCCCATATCCAGTTCGACAAACGCTTTTTGATAAATGTAGAGCGGAAGCGACAGGGTGCTGTCAAGCGGCCCGCCACCGGTCATGATGTAAATACTGGTAAACATCTGCACACTGCCCAATGTGGCCAGCACCAGAGTGACGGCGATGGTGGGCCTCAGCTGGGGCAAATACACATGCCACAAAACGCGCAACCGGTTGGCGCCGTCGATCCTCGCGGCCTCAACCAGTTCCTGAGCGATCGACTGCAACCCGGCAAGGTAAATCACCATGTAAAACCCCATCGATTTCCAACCTTCAAGCAAAGCGACGGCAGGCAGGGACGTGCGGGGGTTTAACAGCCAGTTGACCGCTTCTTTTTGCAGGCCGAGCTCCTGAAGAATGGCATTTAACAACCCCGCCGGGTGGTATAAATATTTCCAGACGATCGCCACGGCCACCATCGAGGTGATCACCGGCAAATAATAAATCACCCGAAACAGTTGAATCCCCCGCAATTTCTGGTTGACGAGAATCGCCAGGAACAAGGGAAGCGTGATCAGCATGGGAACGATGATGAGAAAATAGGTCATTGAATTTTTGGCTGCGGTCCAAAACCGCGGGTCGTGCAGCAGCGTCCGGTAATTTTCCAAGCCCACCCATTCAGCGGGGGAGATCACGTGAAATTCGGTGAAGGAATAGTAAAAAGCACTGAAAATGGGCAAATAGTCAAAAGTGAAAAACAAAGCGAGTGCCGGCAACAAAAACAGGTAAGGAAGCAGAGGGATTTTCTTTCTCTTTTTTTTCGAGCCCGAATATTCAGGAGGCGGAACAGTTTCAACGGCCACTTTATATCCCCCTTTCATGGAATCAGGCAGCAGATCGACCTATTCTGCTGCCTGTTCTCTGTTGCAAGGTTATTGCTTGGCCAGGGCTTCATTCCAGTGTCTGACTGCGGCGTCCAGCGCATCTTTCACTGATTTCTTTCCGAGCATGGCCGCCCGGATTTGTTCCAGGTAAAATTCGCGCAATTCTTCCCCTTTGGGAACTCCCGAATAGGACAGTGTCATGTTCGTGGCGTATTGAACCATCATTTTGCGGGCCTGGTCCTGGATGGTTTTCACCTCAAAATCAGTGAAAAAGGGATCCTGCAGCGTCGCTTTGGTTGACGGAAAGATCGGCACCATCTTGCAAAACTCCAATTGCTTCTTCGCACTGGTCATAAACAGGGCAAAGTCGGCCGCTTCTTTGGGATGCTCTGATTTTTTGGGAATGACGAAGAGCTGGATATCTTTTACTGCCACCTTGCCTGTTTTGGTCACTGGCGGAACCACTTTCAGTTTGGGAATGACGCCGGGCGCGTTTTTCTCATAATTGTTCAACTGGAAAGACCCCGCCAAACCAACTTGTGCCGTCAGCTGATTGTCGATGGTTTGTTGCAACTGGCGATCATCCTTTACAATCGCTCCCGGGGCAATGGCTCCGTCTTTGTACGCACGGACAAATTTTTCCACAAAGGCCACGTGCTCCGGGGAATTGAACACCGCCCTTTTCCCGTCAGGGCTTAAAATCGGCAGCCCTTCGGTGACCATTGCCTCAAACACGGGCAAGTCGTTCGATCCGTAGACATTCGGCAGTTTTTGGTGAATCTGTTTGCCGTATGCAAACAGTTCATCCCAGGTTTTCGCCGGTTTGTCCGGATCGAGTCCTGCTTTTTTATACAGTTCGGTATTGATCAAGCCGATCGGCGGGCCCGCATGGTACCAGGGAATAGCCATTACCTTTCCGTCTCGGTTGGTCACGCTTTTGACCAGACCGTCAATGTACGGAGTCAATTTCTCTTTCCCCACCAAATCGGAAATTGGTTCCAATGCGTTATAACCTTGCAACATGGACATCCCGTCTGTTGTCTCATTGACCACATCGGGGGCTTTCCCGCTTGACAACGCCGTAAACAATTTTTCCGTCACATCCGCACCGGGAACATCCACCCATTTGATTTTGACTCCGGGGTGAGCTTTTTCGTATTCCTGAATGGAGCTTTCAATATAGCCGGAGAAATTTTTCTTCAGATTGATCGTCCAGAATTCCAGCTCAACCGTCCCCGACTTGCCGGCAGGTGCGGCAGAGTTTGAACACCCTGCAACCGTTCCCAGGCATAACAACAAAATCAGCATCCAAGCGGCCACCTTGCCTGTTCTCATCTTCATCCCTCCTGATCCGCTCATTCCAATTTCAATCGGTAAAGCTGCTTCAGCCGTTCGATCTTGTCGATCCAGCTTTCCGCTGTTTTCCTTGGAATCTGTCTGCCGGCCAGAGCATGTATCTCATTGGACAAAGCGTGGAGCATCAGGATCGCCGTTTGGTTATACTCGGCAAAATAGGCATCAATCGCCTTGTCTGCCTGGACGAGCAGGCTCTGCCTGATCCCGATGTTGAGATTGGAACGGGCGACTTCATCATACAAAGCGCTGGAAACGTAAGCCGCTTCCACAGCCTCAAACGCCTTCTGCCGACGGTTCGGGTCGTAAATGAGGATTTCGCCGATCATCCCGTGATAATTGCTGGAAATGTCCCAGCCGCCTTTCCATTCAAAATCCCCGTTCTCCAGCGTGAACCCATTCGGCTCAAAACGGTCGAACCCGACGTTGTCCCAGTAATTGGTGACACCGTTTTTCTCATAAAGACGAATCGTCAGCTTGGCCCATTTCTTGCCTTTGAGATAAGGAGTGAGATCGAGCTTCACGTTGTCCCACTGACCGTTGACCGGGTTTTGCGCCACATCCTGCTCCCAGACCACCTGGTCATCCACCAGCACTTGTCTGAAATGATAGCCGGCCAGCTTCGGGCCTTCCGCCATCGTCCGAAACGACAGCTCATACTTGCCGGAACCGTCCGGATGGATGATTTGCGAAGCAGAGACGCTGTTTCCCGCGCTCGTGCGAACCGCTGCGGGCACGAAAAAACTCATGTACCCGTCACCGTTGAAAGCTTTGTGGTCAGCCAGTTCCTGAACAAACTCCTTCTCCAGTTCGTACGTGATCACTCCCGCCAGCTTGCCCGTCCGCAGATTTTTCGCCGCCGTCTGCACCGTTTCGCGGACATATTTTACCGACGGATTGGACGGGGTGCTGGTCAGATAAGAAGTATAGACCATCCAGATCAGCGGCATATGATAAGGTTTCAACACGTTGTACGCCGCGTCGATTTGTTCCTGCTCCGTCGACCAGATGGAGGTGTTGCGGTACGGATCATCCCGGTAAGCGATGATCACCCCGTCAATGTAATCCCCCCGCGTTTGCATAAAATCCTCCGTCAGGGCCGGGAAATACATCACCGGCATAAACGACGGCATAAACCAAAGGTTGGGATTGATGATTTTGGAGGCTTCCCGCATTTGCGCCATATATTCAGGAGTGAAAGTGTCCAGGTTTTGGTTAAAATCATCGATGCTCCACCCGATGAGATTGGGGTACTTCAGGGAAAGTTCGGCAATCGCCCTTGCCCATGCCACATAGTCGGTGGTATAGGGATACGATTTACGGCTGCCTGTCGACTCCGAAGGGGGAACCAGGTACAAAACAACGTTGATGCCGGCATCTTTGGCAGCTGGCAAAAACTCATCTTTGAAGTCGTCCCAATCGGTCGGTTGATACCAAAGAAGGTAGTAATACGTATTCACATTTAATACTTTCAGTTTTTCAATCATCGCCGGAGTATCCACGTGCCGGATCCCATCGGCCCGGGGCTGGGCTTCCCGTATAAACCCGGAATAATCAGCCAATTTAAAAGGCTGATTGCTGCTGGCCGGCGGGGTTTTCGCTGCTGCTTTCAAGGGCGGACGAATGTTCACCACCATCCCGAGAATGACAGCCATTATAAACAGCCAATAAAGTCCTTTCCTCATTCTGCTCTCCCCTGTCCGTAAATTTTATCTTGCAACCTGGTAACGACAGAAGATCAGAACAAACATGAGAGGAATCCCCCCGAAGCAACAAACAGTGTTTCCATGGCAACAACATCGCCGGCCCCGGAGACTGAAAGGATGAAGCGCCAGCCTTTGCATGGGTCAAGACAGAGTCGGAAACCACGACTCTTCCGCCTTGGTTCAGCGAGATTAGCTCTGTGAAACAACGACGTATTGCGTCTTTCAAACAACCGGCACCGTACTGGAAACAGGGCGGATTTGGGCAGGAATATCACATCATGAAAGGGCTTGCAAAGTTCATAACACAGTATTTTCTTCCTGATCAGTAAAACTTGTATGCTACTTGTATCTATATATAATTCAAAATATCATGAATTTTTATGTTAGTCAAGATAATTGTCTTGATCAATCTGTCCCCTCCCAATGAATCAATCCCGGCAAGATCCGCTTACTGTCCTGAACTCCCTCCGTTTCATGCCCCGTCGAAATTACTCCGGAAAAAGAAGAAGCGTCATCATACAAGAGAATCGATTTCCGCAGAGAATGATAAATTTTCAAAACCTTGTTTGCATTTCAGGTGCAGGAATGATACAACTATGATAGCAGTATCATAGCTGTATTATTTCTTTTACCCAGACTTTTTCAGAAAGAAGAATTGGCATGCGCAGAGAAAAAGAATTTCGTTACCTGAAACTCGCAAACATTTTGCGGGAACAAATTTTGTCCGGATACATCAAACCCGGTGAATTTCTGCTCTCCGAAAATGAATTGTGCAAATTTTATGGATTAAGCCGTACTTCGGTACGGAAATCGCTCGATGAACTGCTGAAAGAAGGACTGATTGTCAAAAAACCCGGCCAGGGAACCATGGTCTCCCCTGATCTGGAAATTACGGAAAAACAGCGGAGAATTCTTCGTATTTTGGCTCCTTCCCCCTCTTTTTTTGTCGATAACGGGTTGCCGGTCATTATCGAACGTTTTTTGCAGGAACATCCTCATGTTGATGTGAAAGTGCTCAGCCTGCCTTCCTTTTATTTCTGGGAATCGTTGCGGACAAGCAGGGAAATGGGGCTTGACCCCGACCTCGTTTTCGTTTCCGACCGGCAGTTCGCCGAGATGGACAATCTAGATTCCTTCGCTGATCTGGAGCCTCTCCTGGCCAATCGAATACCGGCCATGTATCCCAAAGTGATTCAGGCGTTTCGCCGTCAAAAAGAGATCAAAGCCGCCCCGGTCACCTTTTCGACCGTCTATTTGGCATACAACCCGGAATTGTTCAGACGCTACGGAGTACCCGAACCGGCATCCGCCTGGACACAATCCGAATTTGTAAATGCGGCAAAAAAAATGACACGGGACACCAATGGTGACGGAATTATCGATTTATACGGAATTTCCCTCTCTTCCTCGTTCAGCCGCTGGCCGGTGTTCGCCCTGCAAAAAGGAATCAGCCCGACAAACCCGGCGGAGCATCCAGAGCGTCTGGTCGAAACCTTCGACTTTCTGCACGACTTGTTGTATCGCGACCGGGTGGCGACCATTCATCAGACGGAAACACACCATCCCAACTCAGATGCGTTTGTGCGCGGAAAAACGGCGATGGTTTTGACCACCACCCTGGAGATGGCCGGCTGGCGCAGCGAACAAATGGATTTTGAACCGCAAGTGGCTCCTTTGCCTTTCGGTGACAATCAGGCGACTCTGCTTTTGGCCAACATGTTGATCGTCCCCACCGCCTGCAAATCGGCCGACCTGGCAAAAGAGTTCATCTCGACTGCACTCCGGTCCGATGTACAGGAGAAGATGAGCCGCACTGCCCATTTTCTGTCCGTGTTGAAACATGTAAACGAACAGGTCTGGGACCGTCCGTTTCTGGAATCGATCAATATCACCAACCGTCAGGTGGAAAACAGCTACTTCCTGCATGAACTCTTTCCGGATGCCGGTGTGATGGAAGAGCTGGAAACGGAGATGAAACTGTTTTGGGCCGGGCTGGAGTCGGCCGCTTCGTTTGCACAGACGCTGCAGCGGATGATCCGGGTAAAAAGTAAGTCTTAGGTCTGAGATTGAATCCTACTTTGGCAGGTTCCAGCAGGGTTCCCGTTCCTTTATGATGGATTGCAGAACCTTGTTACGGAAATCAGAAGTACAAAAAACGGAGGATTCAATCATGGCTTATCGACTTAATCTGCGGAAAAAGAACTTACTGGTCACGATCCATGTCCTTTCCGTCATAGCCTGGTTCGGCGGGGCGATCTGCATGCTTTTGCTGGGACTGTACATGCAGAAGGCGGAAGACGGAGAACAGCTTTATTATACGCTGGCCAACATGCATCTCATCGATGCCACACTGATTCGCTATCCGGCTCTGGTGGCCTTCATCTCCGGCATTCTGCTGTCAGTCTGGACGCAATGGGGCCTGTTCAAACACTATTGGGTTGTGATCAAGTTTGCCTTGACCCTTTTTATCATTCTGATCGGCATCTTTTTTTTGAATAATTGGCTCTCTTTTCTCCTGGAACATGCAGCCCTCTTCGGTCTGGGCTCCTTTCATCATCATCAATTTCAAACGACAAGTTTGTCGCTGATCAATGTTTCCCTGTTCAATATTCTGGCGATGGCCCTCATGACCTTGATCACGTATTTTAAGCCTTTAGGCAAGATCAGAAAACGGTCATGACCCAAAAAACCGGCCCGGAGATGAAAGTGTCGGGATACTCGGGAGAGACGGTGTCCCTTTGACCGGCCAATTCACAATAAGCGAAAGGGCTCGGTGACAACCGCCAACTTTGCCAAAAGCATTATTTTGACCGCGATCATGCGGTCTTTTTCATTGCTGCAGTCGGACACCTGATAATTTTCGACAACAAAAATATTAGAAAATCGAAGTAATCGCGGGTTAATTATGCTGATACTATAAATACAGTCTATTTTTGAGAAATAGTTTACTTTGACGTGAACGTTAAAAATCGATATAGTAGGAGAATGTTGAGGGGGCTGGACATGAATTGGTACAAAATTGACGATGTCGCAAAAATCACCGGTTTGACCAAACGCACCTTGCGCTATTATGAGGAAATAGGGTTAATCCCCCCACCCGAACGGAGCGATGGCAAGATCCGCCTGTATACGGATGAAGATATCGAACAAATCCGCAGAGTACTCATCGCCAAAGAGGTTTTGGGTTTTTCTTTGCAGGAGTTGCAGCAGTTTCTCCATCTGAAGAAAATGATTGAACAAAATCATACGGAGTATGGCAGCTTTGGCCCCGAGGAACTGCTGGAGATCAAAAAACATTTGTCCGGGCAAATCCACATGCTCCACGCCAAAATCGAGCGCATGCAAAAGTTCACTCAGGAACTCACTGAGTTGCAGCAAAAAATCAAAGTCCAATTAAATCAATTTGCAAAGGAAGATGAGTGATATGGAGTTATCGGAGCAAAAACGAAAGCGGGCGAGAAACATCACCGTGTTCGGCACGTTTCTCGCCTTTATGGGAATTGGCGTCGTCGACCCACTGTTGCCGGTGATTGCCGACCAGATTGGAGCAAGTCACTGGCAGGTCGAAATGCTTTTCACCGCATATATTTTTACAATGGCTTTCATTATGATTCCTGCCGGGCTTTTGACCGGAAAACTGGGCGACAAAAAAATGATGATCATCGGGTTGGCCATTGTGACCGTCTTCTCTTTGGGTTGCGCCCTTTCCGGCACCATCACGCAATTATCCATTTTTCGTGCCGGCTGGGGATTGGGGAACTCTTTCTTTTTCGCCACAGCCATGACTTTGCTCATCGCATTGTCCAGCGACGTAAGCAAAGCAGTCGGATTATATGAAGCCGCAATCGGACTTGGCATGGCCGGCGGTCCCCTGGTCGGGGGAATTCTCGGTGGTTTCGGCTGGCGGTTTCCCTTTTTTGCCACCAGTATCCTGATCTTTTTAGCCTTTTTGCTCGTCTCTTTTTTCGTTTATGAACCGTCGAACATGGAACGCCGCGGAAAAGCCGGCTTAAAAGAGCTGGCCCACCTGCTTTCCTTCCGTCCGTTTTTGCAAGCCGGCATCTCAGCCATGCTCTATTACTACGGTTTCTTTGTCGTTTTGGCCTATTCCCCGCTGGTGCTGAACCTTTCTGCGATCCAGTTGGGACTGGTCTTCTTCGGATGGGGGCTGTGCTTGGCTTATGGATCTGCCGTACTGGCTCACAAATTGGAAGCAAAATACTCTTACAAGTTTCTTCTCCGTTACAGCTTAATCGCGTTTGCAGTCTTCTTGCTTTTGCTCTTTTTCATCAAAAATATCTGGGTTGAAATCATTCTCGTCATTCTCTCCGGTTTGGCTTCGGGACTGAACAACGCGTTATTCACCAGTTATGCCATGGAAGTTTCTCCTTATGAACGGGGTGTGACTTCCGGGGTGTACAACTTCGTGCGCTGGCTCGGTGCAGGCGTCGCTCCGGTCTTGTCCGGTGTACTTCACGCCATCAGCCCGACATTCCCCTTCGGAGTCGCGTTCATTCTCGCCGTGATCGCGTTCGTCATCATTCTGCTTCCGAGCCCCGGCCGGCAAAGCAGCACCGCGCAGCAACAATAATCATAGATGGTAAAAAGCCGGTTCCATGGGTTTGGAGCCGGCTTTTTCTGCAAGTGTATACTCTTCCTTTCCTCGTTTCCCCGACACCCCTGTCTGATAAACCACATATAAATCGAACAAAACGGATCACTCCTGCCACAAAGGAGGCAACGTAATGCTCATGCTCCTGTTTCAATTTGTCACCATTCTGCTCTCCGTGTTTTGGGGAAACATTTTTAATTTTTTCTGATCTGTTTGATCATCCTCTTTTGCGGCATGCACTTTGTTCCCGCCCTTATTGGGCCGTATAGCCTCCGTCGATGACGACTGCTTGTCCAGTTACTCCTTTGGCCCGCTCGCCGGCTAAAAAGAGCGCGTAATCGGCAATTTCCTCCGGGTCAAGCAAGCGCTGCTGCGGAACAAGCGGAAACAGCACTTCTGCCATTACCTTGTCCAACGGAACGTTTCTTGTCTTGGCCAGATCCTTAAGCTGATTTTGTACCAGCGGCGTATCGACATAACCCGGGCATAGTGCATTTACCGTGATCCCATGCGTGGCCCCCTCCAACGCAGCCACTTTGGTAAGGCCGATCACGCCGTGTTTGGCGCTGTTGTATGCCGCTTTTCCGGCAAACCCCACCAGGCCGTTAATCGAGGCCATGTTGATGATGCGGCCGAATTTCTGCTCCTTCATGATGGGAAACACTTTTTTCGTGGCGATAAACGGCCCGATTAACATGATCCGGATCAATTGTTCAAACTTATCCGTCGGGAAATCTTCCAGATTGGAAACAAATTGAATGCCGGCGTTATTGACCAGGATATCCAGACGGCCAAAACGGCTGACAGCGCGCGAGATCATCGTTTCCACCTGGCTTTCATCCGTCACATCGCAGGGAACCGCCACTGCTGTAAAGCCTTGTGCCGCGAGATTGTCCGCCGCCTTTTCCGCGGCTTTTTCATTAATGTCGGCAATCACCACTTTCGCTCCGGCCCCGGCAAATTTCCGGGCAATCGCCCAACCAATTCCACTGCCTGCCCCCGTTACAATTGCTGTTTTCTGATCCAATTCTTTTCGCAAAATTCATCCGCTCCTCACCAAAACCTTTTGCAATCCGTTTTCCATCGGTAAAATAGGTTCAATAAGACATGAACGATAACAACCAGGAGGATCGATCGTTGGACATACGCCAATTAAAATATTTTCTCGCTGTAGCCAAGCACAAAAGTTTTACCAAGGCCTCCCAGGCACTGCACCTGTCACAACCCTCCATCAGCAAGATGATCAAAAGTTTGGAAGATGAGTTGGGAGTCACCCTGATCGATCGTTCGACCAAACAGATCGAACTGACCGACGCCGGGGAAATCGTTCGCAAACAGGCACAGCAAATCATCCACTCCATTGATGATCTGGCCCAATCGCTCTACGATTTGATGCACCTGAACAAAGGGCACGTCACCCTCGGACTTCCGCCGATTGCCGGAACCATCTTCTTCGCTCCGATCATCGAGAAGCTGCACCGGCACTATCCCGGCATCCAGCTGGAGTTGATGGAGTTTGGTTCGAAAAAGGTGGCACAGGGGATTGAAAGCGGAATCCTCGATGTGGGCATCGCCATGCTTCCGGTTGATTCCTGTAAATTCGATGTGATTCCTTTCGTCTCCGAGGAAATGAGGCTGATTACTCACCGCCGGCATCCTCTTGCCGGCAAGTCCGTCGTCTCTTTGTCCGAGCTCAAAGACGAATCCTTTATTTTTCTCAGCGAAGAATTCGCCCTGTACGAGCGGATCTGGCACGAATGCACCAAAGCCGGTTTCAAGCCAAAAATCACCTACAAGAGTTCGCAATGGGACTTCATCGCCGAACTGGTTGCCACCGGCCTGGGAATCGCGATTTTCCCGCAATCGCTGTGTGCCAAATTACCAACGGAACGGCTCCGCATCATCCCCATAAATCCGGCCATCCCGTGGAACCTGGGGATCATCGTCAAAAAACACCGCTATATCTCCTATGCGGCGCAAACCCTAATCAACCTGATCAAAAATCATCGTTTCAATCATAACTAAAAGGCATAGTTATAATAAAAGATGTATTCTTTACGAATAGATTTATTCTCGTTACCTTATAAGTATGATCTTTCCACAGGAGCTGACTCAGCTCCTTTTCTTATGCATCAGAAAGGTGAAGATTATGAGAATATGGATTGTCTTAGGCCAGATCTTGCTGATCAATCTCGTTTATCTGTGCGGGGAAGGCATTGCGCATTTGCTCAGACTGGAAAAACTGCCCGGCAGCATAATCGGTTTGGCTCTTCTGTTTCTCCTGCTCAAACTTCGCATCATTCGCCTGGAATGGGTCGAAGAAGGCGCAAAATGGCTGTTGGCCGAACTGCTGCTCTTTTTCATTCCTCCCACGGTCGGCATTATCCAGTTTCCGCAGATCATGGGTGTGGAAGGGCTCAGGATGGCCGGCGCGGTCTGGATCAGTTTAATCGCGGTCATGTGCATTACCGGCCTAGTCGCCGAATTTTTGCAAAAGCGGAAGAAGGGAAAAGCCTGATGAATGAAATTTTGCTGAAGATATTTTTACTCGTCCTCACCATCTCGATTTTCGTGGCAAGCCAAAAAATCAGCTCCAAGCTCACATTCGTCCTGTTTTCACCGGTGATTGTCACACCGCTCATCCTGATCATCATCCTGGAGACTTTCCATATTTCCTACTCCACCTACGCTTCGGGAACCTGGATCTTGACCTACATGCTCGGCCCCTCCACGGTCGCTTTCGCCGTTCCCATGTATAAATACCAGGATCTGCTCAGGAAATATTTAAAAGAGATTTTGATCAGCTTGAGCATTGGCTCATTTTTGGCTGTCATCACCTCAATCTTGTTCGCCATCCTGTTCCAGCTGAGCAAAGTGATGGTGATCAGTATCATCCCCCGTTCAGTAACGACACCGATCGCAATGGAATACGCCAAATCCTTGCACGGCAATCCTTCCCTGACTGCCGTCTTTGTCATGATCACCGGCTTGTCCGGGGTGGTTCTGGGCCCGCTGCTAATTCGTCTGCTCTCCTTAAAATCCCCGATTGCCAAGGGGTTGTTGATGGGAATGGGCGCACACGGCACCGGCACCTCCAAAGCATTTGAATTCGGAGAGCTGGAAGGAACTTTCTCCAGTTTGGGCATGATCATAGGGGCCTTCATCACCCTGGTGTGGGTGTTGTTATTGCCGAGTCTGACCCCGCTGCTCTGATACCCGGGAAAACAGGGGCCAAACCTCCGTTTTCCCTTTTTTATCCGGTGTTAAAGGTATTTTAAGACCGCCACCGAACAGACATGCGGAACGCTGATCGGTTCATCGGGATAACGGATCGCCAGCAATTCTTGCAACCTGTCTGAAATCTCCCGTTTTTGCGCTTCCGATAACAGCGTGTACCAAGAGAGAGTACGGATTCTCCCCAACCAGTATTCATGCGAAAAGGCGATGGAATATTCCCACTCCCAGCCCGCCGTCAGCCACCCGCTTTTTCCCATTCACTGAACCAACTGAGCGGAAACCCGAGAAGCCTTTCCTTCTCTTCTTTGCGGGATCCCGGTTTATCGACTGCATCTTTTGGCAAGAACGATTTTGCCATCACAAAAGTATCCCGGAGCAAGGGATTTTGCTTGGACAGATCAAAACGCGAATCCATCACGATGAAAAGTCCGCCTTCCTTTAATATGCGTTTCACCTCCTTGATCGCCTGCGGCCGGTTAAACCAATGCCATGCCCGCAATACTGTGACCATCTCATATTGAGCAGACGGAAGAGTGCTGTTTTCCGCGGTCGCGCAGATATAGCAGATCCGGCTTCCCTCCTCCCCCTTTCGCGCTTCAGCCAGCAGTTCAGGGGAAGGGTCAACACCGGTAACCTGCGCTCCTCTTTTCACCAGTTCCCGGCTGAGTACCCCGGTTCCGCATCCGAGATCCGCTATCTTTCTCCCCTCCCACCGCACGCCAAAACTTTCCAGCTGCTTAAATACTTCAACAGGAAAATCATTGCGCCATCTGGCATAATCCTTTGCCACTGAACCAAACTTGACCTCCATCATATCCCCCGAAAAAAATTTTTTATTAAGATTGTCCCCTTAATAATTATATATAATATTCTGATATATCCAACCAAAAATAAAGCAGAGATCGAATAAATTTCGACCTCTGCCGTACACTTTTCCGTTTAGTACAGGGACATATACTGCTCGCGTTCCCACGGATGAACAGTGGTGCGGAACAGATCCCACTCGATTTCTTTCGCTTCCACAAAATGAGCCAAGGCGTGTTCGCCGAGCGCTTCAACCATAACCGGGTCGTTTTGCAATTCCACCAAGGCTTCTTGCAAGTTGGCCGGCAGATTGTCAATTCCTGCATCGCGGCGCTCTTGCTCATCCATCACATAGATGTTGCGATCCGTTTGTTGCGGTAACGGAAGTTGTTGCTTAATGCCGTCCAAACCTGCTTTGAGCAGAACCGCCAAAGTCAGGTACGGGTTGGCTGATGGGTCGGGAGAACGAACTTCGATCCGGGTGCTGAGTCCGCGGGAAGCCGGAACCCGAACCAGCGGACTGCGGTTTTTCGGCGACCAGGCAACATAACAGGGTGCTTCATAGCCCGGCACCAGACGTTTGTACGAGTTAATCAGCGGATTGGTGATGGCCGTAAAAGCACGGGCATGTTTCAAAACACCGGCAAGGAAATGACGTGCGGTTTTGCTTAAACCGAGCTCGTCAGATTCATCGTAGAAGGCGTTCACTTTCCCTTGGAAAAGGGACATATGGCAGTGCATCCCTGACCCGTTTACCCCAAAGAGCGGTTTCGGCATAAAGGTCGCATGCAAACCGTAACGACGGGCAACGTTTTTCACCACCAACTTAAAGATTTGGATATTGTCGGCAGTCGTTACCGCATTGGCATATTTGAAATCGATTTCGTGCTGACCCGGTGCCACTTCGTGGTGAGACGCTTCCACTTCAAATCCCATTTTGTCCAAAGTAAGCACGATATCGCGACGGCAGTTTTCCCCGAGATCCAGCGGTGCAAGGTCAAAGTAACCGCCTTTATCGTTCAATTCAAGGGAAGGTTCACCTTTTTCATCGGTTTTGAAGAGGAAGAACTCCGGTTCGGTGCCCACGTTAAACGCGGTGAAGCCCATTTCTTCCGCTTCTTTCAAGGCGCGTTTCAAAATTCCGCGGGGATCGCCCTCAAACGGTGTGCCGTCCGGATTGTAAATATCACAAATGAGTCCGGCAACTTTTCCGTGTTCATTTCCCCAGGGATAAATCACCCAAGTATCGAGATCGGGATACAGATACATATCCGATTCTTCAATGCGCACAAATCCTTCGATGGAAGATCCGTCAAACATCATTTTATTATCAAGCGCTTTTTCCAACTGGCTGCGGGGAATTTCCACGTTTTTGATTGTTCCCAGCAAATCGGTGAATGTCAAACGAATATACGAAACCTTTTCCTGATCGGCAATCCCAAGAATATCTTCTTTGGTGTATTTTGCCATTGTGTCGTTCTCCCTTCACAATTTATTTATGACACCGGAAGCAGGAGGGAAGCATTAATGGCGGAAAAAGCGCGACATCTCTCCATGTGTAAGAGGAATTTGCCCCGGGCGGTTCGGATGGATGATCTGCTGCTTCAACATCCGGCGCAGTTCCCGCTCGGTAAGTTCTTTTTTCACCCGCTCCACTTCTCTCTTCGCTTCCAGGACTTGCTGATTTTGTTTAAACATCTCTCTCACTCCGGCCAGATTAAGCCCCTTTTCCAGATAGGACTTAATCTGCAATAGCCGATCCACGTCATTAAATGAAAACAACCGCTGATTCCCTTTGGTTCGTTCCGGGCGAATCAATCCCTGCTGTTCGTAATAGCGAATCTGACGCGGGGAAAGTTCGGTCAGCTTTGTTACAATTCCAATGGGAAACAAAGGCATATTCCGCCTCAGCTCATCGCGTACACTCATCGACGGCCGCCTCCTTTCCTCAGGCTGCTTTCCATACTTTAATTGTATTCATGTCAGGTTTATTAGTCAAGCGATGTAATAAAAATTGACATGATTAAGTGCGCATATTGATGTGCTCATTTTGCCTCCTGCCGGACTTTTTTATAATAAAAAGAGCCCGGTTTCCCAGGCTCTTCATGTTATGAAATGCCGATGCGGACGAAAAACCAGATCAGCATCCCCGTCATCACCAAAAATTTGATAAACACTCCGCCGACAAAGCCGACAAAGGTGCCAAAGGCCACTTTAAAGGCTTCTCCCCAAGATTTTTTCAGGATGAACTCAAGCAAAAGCACCAGCACAAACGGTCCGACAATAATTCCGACCGGACCGATGATGAAGGGGAAAACGATGATCCCCACAATCGCAGCGATAACGGACCAGACGGAGCCCCCGTACTTTTTCACGGCGATACTGGAAGAAAGATAATCGACCAAAAACAGAAGAAGGGTAAGAATGATCACCGTGACCCAAAACGAAACTCCCAGTGGAGCCGCCGCGGGGATAAAGAAACTGTAGACGACAAAGCCCGCCAATAGCAGCGGCGCATCCGGCAGGGCAGGAATAAACAAACCCGCAAAAGCGAGCAGGAACAATACAGCCACCACAATCCACAGAAGCACTTCCAACCCCGGTTCCTCCTTTTATCCACTTTGCTTGAGAACAGCCAATTTTCCAGTTTCCATCATAAATTCCAACGCCTGAACGATCGCGATTTTCACGTGCGAATAGGTTAATCCGCCTTGCATAAAGGCAATATAAGGCTCGCGCAAAGGGCCGTCCGCCGACAATTCAATGCTCGCCCCCTGTACAAAGGTTCCCGCCGCCATTATGACCGGATCTTCATACCCGGGCATATGATCAGGCACCGGCTTGATATGGGCATCGATCGGCGAGGAAGATTGAATCCCCTGGCAAAAGGCTATGAGCAACTCAGGACTGCCCAGGGAAATCTGCTGAATGATATCGGCTCTGGTTTCATCCCATGCCGGGGTCGTCCGAAATCCCAATTCCTGCAACAAGGCCGACGTAAACACCGCTCCTTTCAATGCTTCGCCGACAACATGAGGAGCGAGAAACAATCCTTGATAATAATCGCGCAAGTATCCATAAGTGGCGCCCCCTTCCACGCCGATTCCGGGAGCAACCAGACGGGAGGCGGCTTTGGCAACCAAATTCGCCCTGCCGGCAATGTATCCCCCCGATTTGGCCAGGCCACCGCCCGGATTTTTGATCAGGGAACCGGCGATCAGATCGGCACCCATATGAGGAGGTTCTTGTCCCTCCACGAATTCGCCGTAACAATTATCGACAAAGATAACGAGATCAGGCCGGATGGAGCGGATTTTCCTCACCATCTCTCCGATTTGCCCGACGGTAAACGACGGGCGATCGGCATATCCCCGCGACCGCTGAATCCCGATCATTTTGGTCTTGTCCGTCAACGCGGCAGCAAATGCTTCCCAGTCGATATTTCCGGCAGGGGTGAGCGGAATTTCTTTATAAGCAATACCATAATCGGCCAATGAACCCGAGCCGTCTCTATCTGAACCGATCACTTGCTGCAACGTGTCATACGGGCGCCCCGTCAGGTAGATCAGTTCATCCCCCGGACGCAGGATTCCATAAAGGCACGCGGAAATGGCATGGGTGCCCGAGATGATGTTCGGGCGCACCAAAGCTTGCTCCGCCCCCATCAATTCAGCAAATGCCTTTTCAAAAATCTCCCTTCCCATATCGTCATATCCATAGCCGGTCGAAGAGTGCAGGTGGAACTCGCTTACCCCGAGTTTCCGAAACACCTGAAGCACTTTCCATTGCATCTCATCGACGTGATGCGAGATTTTGGCGATCATTGGAGCGATCTTTTCTTCCACTTGCAAAACGTTTCGTTCAATCCATTCACCATGTTTTAACTCATTAAACACCAATCCATCATTCCCACATTTAAAATTCCTCGCTTAAACGGGCAAATTGAAGCAAGGCGGGCGGCAGTTTCCCGAGTTGTTTGCGCGAGAGGCGAAACTCGAACCGGATCTTTGTATCCATTGCCTTGCTTGAACATACCTCTGCCGCCTCATACAGGGCAGCAATCAAATCTCCGCGGTGGATCGGGATTTCCGCCGTACCGGTCACCGTCTCCGCACTCAACATTGCCGCGATTTTCTCTTTGAGCCGCATCAAATCATCGTCGCAAAAAGCCGAGATCGAAATCGCCTCTTTGCCCTGGAGATTGACGTTCAGCTCCGGTTGGAGATCGGCTTTATTGAGGACGATCAGAGTCGGGAGATGGGCTGCATCCAGTTCCTCCAACACTTTCTCCACCGCCTTCATCTGTTCCTCCGCCTCTTTATGCGATGCATCGACGACATGTAACAACAAATCGGCCTCTTTCACCTGTTCCAGCGTCGAGCGAAACGCCGCCACCAGATGATGGGGCAATTGGCGGATAAATCCGACGGTATCCGTGAGAATCACCTGTTCCCCGCCCGGCAACTTCAAACTGCGGGAAAGGGGATCAAGTGTCGCAAACAGTTTGTTCTCCGCCAAACTGTCCGCTCCGGTCAGACGGTTGAGCAAAGTGGATTTCCCGGCATTTGTGTAACCGACCAAAGCGATTTGGGTCACCCCGGTCTTTTTACGGCGCTGCCCCAGCAAACGGCGATGTTTTTTTATCTCTTCAAGCTGAGCGGTGAGAGCGCGGATTTGGCGACGGATGTGACGCCGGTCCGTTTCCAGTTTCTTTTCACCGGGACCGCGCGTGCCGATGCCTCCCCCCAGACGGGAAAGCTCTTTCCCTCTCCCCTGAAGGCGCGGCAACAGATAATTAAGCTGCGCCAATTCCACCTGAATCCGCCCCTCCCTGGTTTGGGCCCGACCGGCAAATATATCCAAAATCAGCTGGGTCCGGTCAATCACTTTGCAGGGAAACAGCAGTTCCAGATTGCGAATTTGCGCAGGGGAAAGCTCCTGATCAAAAATGACCAGATCCGCTTCCGCCTGCTCCGCCCATTCGGCGATCTCCTGTGCTTTGCCGTGTCCGATCAGCCATGCGGGGTCGGGGCGGTCACGAAACTGGATCACCTTTCCGGCAACCTCCGCTCCCGATGTCTCGGCAAGGCGGGCCAATTCTTCCAAAGTGGAAGTGATTTCCGCCTCGTTTCGTTTGGATCCCGTTCCCACCAAAATCGCTTTTTCTCGTTCAAGCATCGAAATCGTTACGTCATCCCTTTCTCAAAGAAAAACCTGGTTTTTGGCCCTTTCATTATACCATGAATAAACAGGCGGGTTTTTTTCCGCTTCCCGAAATTGGAAATCTTCCCCTCTCAGCATCATCAGATCATCCTTGCTGGCATAGCGCAGGTTTAACAGGCGAACAGCCTGATTGCGAATCGCCTGCTCCACCAGATTGCGAACATGCCTCGCATTGCCAAACTGCTCATCCCTTCGCTCCATTTGCTCCTTAAGGTGCTGGCGCAATTTCTCCTGCGCCGTTAACGACAACCGGTACTGGCGCTCCTGCACCATCTGTTCGGCAATTTCCATCAATTCATCCAAATGGAAATCGGGAAATTGCAGATGGATGGGAAAGCGGGACGGAAGACCCGGATTTAAGCGTAAGAATTGCTCCATTTCTTCGGAATAGCCGGCCAGAATGAGAATAAAGTCATTTTTATAGTCTTCCATTGATTTGACCATCGTATCAATCGCTTCTTTGCCGAAATCCTTTTCGCCGCCTCTGGCCAGTGAGTAGGCCTCATCAATAAACAAGATGCCCCCCAGCGCTTTTTTCACGTGTTCCCTCGTTTTTTGCGCCGTATGGCCGATATACTCCCCGACCAGATCCGCGCGCTCCACTTCAACAAGATGGCCTTTGGACAAAACCCCCATCTCTTTGAACAGACGGCTTAAAATACGCGCCACAGTGGTCTTTCCCGTTCCGGGATTTCCGGAAAAGATCATGTGCAGCACCTGTTGTTCTGCGGCCAAGCCTGCCGCGCGCCTTCTTTTGCCAATCTCCAGCCACGCGTAAATCTCTTTGACAAACTCTTTGATCTTGGACAATCCGACCAAATGCTTCAACTGTTCCATACAGTCGCGCAAAGGGCCGTGCTCTTCATGAACAAATGCCTCTTCCTTCAAAGCGGCGGGACAGGCGGAAATTTGCATCTCCTGCCTGGGGTGGTCAAAAACAACATGAATTTGGCTTTTATTTATCCCTTTAAGAACTCTCCGATTCATGGAGTTCACCTCTTGATCCGGGTTCGCTAAACCATGTATACGCGCCCGCCCAGATTTTGGTGAACAAAAGAAAACCAAGCAAGCTTAAAAGGAAAGCCTGCCTGGCTTCATCACAGTAAACAGGAAAGCTCTTATACCTCTTTTTGCTCTTCAGCCGGCATCAAAGAAACAGGCCTTGCAGGAGTAAAGGTGGAAATGGCATGTTTATACACCATTTGTTGTTTACCATCACTGTCGATCACGATGGTAAAATTGTCAAAACCACGAATTACTCCCCGAAGTTGGAAACCGTTGACCAAATAAATGGTCACCGGGACAGATTCTTTGCGAATCTGATTCAAAAATGTATCTTGAATATTGATCGATTGTTTCAAAATCCGAACCTCCTATGTATTTTGCATTTAACATTATTGTACTCTATTCTCTGGGCAAATGAAACTTTCCTGCAACAAGCTGCTGAATTTCTCTCAAACATTGCGGTTCTGTCACATCAAACCAATGAATCTCCTTGAGGCGGCGAAACCAGGATAATTGCCGTTTCGCATATTTTCTGGTTCCTTTTTTTATAGAATCGACTGCTTCGGCCAGCGTGATGTCCCCGTTTAAATAGCTGATGATTTCTTTATACCCGATCGCCTGCATCGAGGTCAAACCCAAATGGTAACCCCGCTCTTTCAACCGTTTGACCTCTTCGACCAAGCCCGCTTCGATCATTTGGTCCACCCGCCGGTTAATCCGCTCATAGAGAAGCTCCCGCGGCATCGTCAGCCCGATCCAGAGCGCATCGAACGGGGAAGTTCCTTTCCCTTTCAATGATGAGAAAGGTTTTCCGGTCACTTCATAAACTTCCAGCGCGCGGATGATGCGGCGGAGATCATTGGGATGCAATTTGGCGGCTGCATCCGGGTCCACTTCACCGAGGCGACTGTGCAGGTATTCATTGCCTTTTGATGCGGCCAAATTGCGCAGCTCCTCGCGAAGATCCGGGTTTTCCGGCACATGCGGCAGTTCGTAATCATGCGTCACCGCTTCAATGTACAATCCCGTTCCTCCCACCAGCATCGGCAAATGCCCGCGCGCATGGATCTCGGCAATTTTTTGCCGGGCGAGTTTCTGAAATTCCTGAACGGAAAAAGGAACATCAGGGTCGATTAAATCGATCATGTGGTGCGGCGCTGCCCTTTGCTCCTCCGGGGAGGCCTTGGCAGTACCAATATCCATCCCCTTGTATACCTGCATGGAATCTCCGGAAATAATCTCCCCGTCAAACATTTTTGCCAGGGTCAGGCTGAGATCCGTCTTGCCGACAGCCGTCGGTCCCACGATAACAAGCAATTCCTGCTTCACTGCTTCTCCCCTTTCCGGATCACACCCCAGGCAAACTGGGATGATTCTTTCGCAACGACAAAGCCGAGCCGCTCAAATTCCCCGCTTTTGACCCGTTCTTTCAGCAAAACCGCTTTTTTCGCCACCCTGACGGCTTCAGCGACCGATTCCTGATCAAGCGGAGCCGGATTGGCCAGCGGTTTTAATTGCTGCATGGCTGCGGAGGCCTTAACCGTCTCCCGAAACATGGGATCGAACATGACAATATCAAATGATTCATCTGCACACTGCTTTAAATAGGTCCGATAATCGGATTGAATCACTTCAACCCTCCGCATGGCCCGGTCCAGCTCCTTGCGCTGTGTCTGATAACTGTGCAGGCCGTGTTTGACGATGGCCGCGATCACCGGCTCGCTTTCCAGGGCCACAACCTTGCCGGAAGGGCCGACCGCAAAGGAAGCGACGATGGAATCCGCTCCCATGCCCAGGGTGCAATCCAATACGCGATCCCCTTCGCGCATCCCGGCAACGGAGACCATCGCATCCGTATCCCCGCCGATGAGCTGTTTGATGCGCAGGGCGGACATATTGGGGTGAAAGAAAAACTGATTCCCCTCTTTGTCCTCATAGCGCCACTCTTTCTTGGTCACAATCACCGCCCGCTCCAGTCCTGTTTGCTGAAACAGATCAGGCAGGGAAGCGCGTTCCCGGCTGATATACCGGACACCGAGGGAAGCGGCCAATTCCATCGCTTCTTTTTGCTGGCGATTCCCCGGATGAAATGAGGTTGTGACAAATAAAATGCTACATCACCCTTTTAAACATTTTTTCCAGTTCATAGGTAGAAAAATGAATGAGGATCGGCCGGCCGTGCGGACAGGTAAAGGGGTTCTCACAGTCGTTCAACCGCCGGAGCAGCTCTTCCATTTCATCCTGGCGCAAATGGCGGTTGGCTTTGATCGCCGCTTTGCACGACATCATTTTCGCAGCTCCGTCCCGCAGCATCGCGGTATTCACTTCGCCATGTTCTTTCAGCCATTCGATGATTTCATGCACCAATTCCACCGGCTGACCGCTTGGAAACCAGGTTGGGTAAGCCCGCACGACAAAAGTGGTGCCACCGAACGGTTCAATCTCCAATCCCCACCTGCGCAAATAGTCAAGCCGGCTTTCCAGCACTTCCGCTTCTGCCGGGGAACATTCGATCGTGAGCGGAACCAGCAGGGGATATTGTTTATGATTCTCTTCTCCCAGTTTTTTTGAGTAGATTTCATAATAAATCCGCTCATGGGCCGCGTGCTGGTCCAGCAAATAAAATCCGTCTTCCGCCTGAGCCACAATATAGGTTCCGTGAATCTGCGCCAGAGGCAACAGGTGCGGGAGACGGGGTTCAGCCGGTTGCTCTCCGGGTTCTGTTTCCGCCGCATTGTCTGGCAAGCCGGTTCCCTTTTCCTCGGGTGCGGGCTCCGGTTCCTGTTTCTCCGCTTTCCGCGTTTCTTCTGCCTGTGTCAAGGAAGAAAGGGCCGACCGATAACGAGGCGAATTCTCATCTTTTGTCTGCTTGGGTTCCGGTTCCCAACCGGCCTGCTTAGGCGCCGTTTCCTTCACACGATCCGGTTCGGTTCTGCTCGCGGGAAGCGGGTACGCCTTTTTGGCCTCGCTCGCAGCCAAGTCCCAGCGGAGTGATTCCTGGATCGGCTTTTTCTCTTTGCTTCGCGGTGCCTCGGCCTGAGGAACAAACCGCTCACGTCCGAAGGCCTGTCTGATGGCCTCTTCAATCAGCTGGCAACATTCTTTTTCCTTGCTCAGTCGCACTTCCAGCTTGGAAGGATGAACGTTGACATCGACCAGTTTCGGGTCCATTTCAATATGCAAGGCACCGATGGGGTAGCGCCCGGATGGGAGCAACGTGCCGTATGCCCGTAACACCGCCTGGGTGATGGGGATGGAACGGACAAAACGGCCGTTGAGGATGATCGAGAGATAAGAACGGGTCGAACGGGTCACCTCCGGTTTGCTCATATATCCCTTGAGGCGGAAGTCCAAATTTTCACCGCTGACCTGGACAAACCGGCTGGCCACTTGTTTACCGTAAAGCGCATAGAGCGCGTGCAACAATTTTCCATCACCTGAAGTGCGAAACAACTCGCGGCCGTTATGTGTGAGGGAAAACGCGATCGAAGGATGGGAAATCGCCAGTCTGCCCACGACATCCGCCACATGGCTAACCTCAGTGTTGACGGTTTTTAAGTACTTCAAACGAGCCGGGGTATTATAGAACAAATCTTTCACTACGACATCCGTTCCACGGGATCGCGAAGTATCTTCCACATCAAGCACTTCACCGCCGGCAATCGTCACCCGGGTTGCCAGTTCGGAGGGGTCATGGGCTGTCGTCAAAGTCACCCTGGCCACAGAGGCGATGCTCGGCAACGCTTCACCGCGAAACCCGAGCGTCTGGATGGAGAAAAGGTCACGCTCTCGCTTGATCTTGCTCGTGGCATGCCGCGAAAAAGCCGTAACGGCATCTTCCCTGTCCATCCCGCTGCCGTTATCCGAAACCTGAATGAGCGAAATGCCGCCCTCTTCAATCTGCACGGCGATTTTGGTCGCTTCGGCGTCGATTGCGTTCTCAACCAGCTCTTTCACCACGGAAGCCGGGCGTTCGACCACCTCACCGGCTGCGATCTGGTTGGCGAGGTGGTCGTCCATCACTTTAATTTTTCCCATGCTGCTCTCCCCTCCCCTTCATTTTCTATCGGTTCAATTTTTGTTTCAGCTCATGGAGAAATTGCATGCATTCAAACGGGGTTTTATTCATCAAATCCCATTCTTTAACGGCCTGAACAATTTCCGCACCGATCCCGTCCGCCTCTTTGACAGCCGGCGCCTGAACCGGATCGCTCTTTTGCACCCCTTGGTAATCAAACAAGCTCAACTGGCCGGACAAATCCTCAGCCGTCGTTTCTTTGGCCGTCGCCTCACTCTCCATCCGCCCCTCCAGCTCATGAAGCAGCTGCTTCGCCCGCTTGATCACAGGTGCCGGAAGGCCGGCCAATTCCGCTACATGGATGCCATAACTGCGATCGGCTCCCCCGGGAATGATCCGGTGCAAAAAAACGACCTTTCCGTTCTTTTCAATACACTGAGCGTGAACATTGACCAAACGCTGCAATGTTTCCTCCAGACCGGTCAATTCATGGTAGTGCGTCGAAAAAAGCGTTTTTGCTCCAATTTGGTCGTGAATATACTCCACGATCGCATGCGCGAGCGCCATTCCGTCGTAAGTGGAGGTTCCGCGTCCCACTTCATCCAGCAATATCAAACTGCGCGGTGTCGCTTCTTTCAGCGCGTGACACGTTTCGGCCATCTCGACCATAAAGGTACTGCGCCCGCCAATGAGATCGTCCGCCGCCCCGATCCGCGTGAAAATGCGGTCAACGATGGCGATCTCCGCCTCGTCGGCCGGAACGAAACTGCCGATCTGCGCCATGATCGTAATCAGCGCCACTTGCCGCATATAGGTGCTTTTGCCTGCCATGTTGGGGCCGGTGATCAGTAAAATCTGGCGATCCCTGGCATCCAGATCGGCATCGTTGGCGACAAATTCCCCGCCGGGGGTGACCGCCTCCACAACCGGATGGCGCCCCGCCCTGATCTTCAACCCGTCTTCCGCATGTACGCGCGGGCGGGTATATTGATATTTTTTGGCCACCAGAGCAAAAGCCTGCAACACATCCAATTCCGCGACAGATTCGGCCAGCCGCTGCAGACGGGCTGCTTGTTCCGCCACTTTGGCACGCACTTCCGCAAAGATCTCATACTCCATCTCCACCGATTTTTCTGACGCGTTTAAAATCATCTGCTCCCGCTCTTTTAATTCCGGAGTGATAAACCGTTCGGCGTTGGCCAGCGTTTGCTTCCGCTGGTAACGGTCTTCCGGCACCAGATGCAGGTTGCTTTTGGTCACTTCGATATAATAACCGAACACGCGGTTATATCCAATCTTCAACGATTTGATTCCTGTTTTTTCCTTTTCCCGCTGCTCCAGTCCGGCGATCCAGCTCTTTCCATCCTTTTGGATTGCCCGCAATTCGTCCAATTTTTCATGAAAGCCCTCACGGATCATTCCTCCCTCTTTGACCGATACCGGGGGCTCATCGACAATCGCAGAGGCAATCCATTCCCGCACATCCACACATTCGTCAAGACCTTCCCCCATTTCAACCAATTCACGAGAACCGGAATTGATTAAACGCTCGCGCAGCTGCGGGATCACGGACAGCGACCGCTTGACATTGACCAGTTCACGGGCATTGGTGGACCCGTAAGCAATCCTGGCCGCCAACCGTTCCAGATCATAAACCTGCTTCAGCAAATCGCGAACCTCGTCCAACAAAATAAAATCGGACAAAAAGGATTCGACCGTATTTTGTCGCCGCTTAATTTCACTTAAGCTCAACAGCGGCTTGTCCAGCCACCTTCTCAGCAGGCGGCTTCCCATGGCCGTTGCCGTCTGGTCAAGAAGCCACAGCAGGGAACCCTTCTTTTTTCCGTCGGCAAGTGTCACCGTCAGCTCCAAGTTGCGCCTTGCCGACTCATCAAGCATCATATACTGTTTCGCATCATAGCGGCGCAAACGCTGAACATGCCCCAATGTCCGTTTTTGCGTTTGTTGCAGATACGCAAACAACAGGCGGACAACGCGTTCCAGTCCCGGAGTTTTGCATACGTCCGCAGCATCGGGAAATTGCCGGGGCATCTCTTTCATCACTTCCGCCTCTACCTGCGGCGTCAGGGTGAAAGACGTGATCAGGCATTTCAACCGCGTTTCCAGCTTTTCGCGAAGAGCCGTGTTTTGTGCCAGTTTTTCCTCAAGGACAATCTCTCTCGGACGATAGCTCGATGCTTCATCCAGCACAAACTCCAGACCATCGGTCATCTCGGTAACATGCCATTCCCCCGTGGACAGATCAACCGCGGCAAGGGCCATTTCCCCCTCAGAGCCTGACAGGGTGAGCAGGAAATTATTTTCTCTCTCATCCAGCATATTCTCTTCGATAATCGTGCCCGGGGTGATCACCCGGACCACTTCCCGCTTCACGACGCCTTTGGCCGTGGCAGGATTTTCGATCTGCTCGCAAATCGCAACTTTGTACCCTTTATCGATTAAACGTTCCACATACGTATGAGCGGAATGATAAGGCACTCCACACATGGGAATTCGTTCGTTGCCGCCATCGCGGCTTGTCAGCGTGATCTCCAATTCTTCCGCCGCTTTTTCGGCATCTTCAAAGTAGGGTAGGAACCGAGCGCCTGACCGCCTCGCGGCGATTGGTTTCTCCGCCCCTCCCTCCGAACCGTACGTACACCTCTCGGCGTATACGGCTCTCCACCTGCCGGAGCCGGTTTAGCCTCCATCTCCTGCGGCAACTGCTCATCCTGCCTGTTTTTGCTGAATATGTAATGTAAAAGTGCGATGACCTTCACGGCTAAACCGGTTAACGCAAGACGCCGGATTTTCCCGGAGCCTCCCGCTCCTTCCTTCGCCCTGCGTTAAACGCAGCAGGCTGTCTCCCTTCGCCATGTACCAGGCTTTCCCTGGCGCGGACTACTACGGAGACTCCGTCACCATAGCGGATATTCAGACACCTCATGTGCCATAGCTGCAAACAAGCCTTCCGCCTTAGGTGATCCCCATTTAGATTCTGAGGAACAGGCGCGCTGTGATGTCGGATGGGACGTTCGCCCTTTTGTCTCCGACGGAGATGCTTGGTCAAGGGACGCCCCGCCCGGCAATGTCTTTCTGCCGTGCGGCTTGACCATGTGACGTTCCGGTTGCCTTCCGTCACAGGCTATGATCGGCCAGCTCGGGCTATCCTTCAAGCAGTCCAGCCTTCATCCTCATTCACAGCATTTCGTCTTGCCGTTCAGTCGTGCTGTGGCAACCCAGCAACTTACGGCTTTACCAGCATGCTACACTCCCCGTCGGGTTTCCCCTTCGGATCAGCTGGTTGACGATTGGCATCCGTGCGTCCGACCGCCAACTGCCTTGCCAGGGGCAGATTTCACTCAGAACCCTTATGGGCGCACAAACATTTCATAAAAATCGCCTAAACGAAAAAATAAAAAGGCATCAGGATATTGTGCCTTAATCGATAAGTATTGCTGAATCATCGGCGTATATTTTGCCAACGTTCTCTGCCTCCGTTTTTCTGTTTTTCATTACACCATTGTAACACGAATGACCATTCAACACATTATGTTTGCTCCGTTTTTTTCTTGCCGTATGGCGGCAAACGCCAAAATTTGCGAAAATCCTGCGATTCATCCCAAGTGATCCCGGAGGCGAGATAATGGTAAAAATCATCCAAATAGGCCTGGTACACTTTATAATCCGGGCATTGTTTCAGATCTTGCCACAAGATGGGGAGCCAGTCGGCAATCGCCTGTTTCCGCCCTTTGTAATAGGCTTCCTGCATCGATACATCGGCCAGCGGGTTATACCGAAGCTGTTTATAATTGGCGGCGATCAGCTTCGCTGTCACAAACACGCCTTTGGTCAGTGTAGGGGAGACAAGCCAGCTCGGCGGCGTCCGATACTCGAATCCGCCGTAGTCCTGATAGCGAAAATCCCCCAGAAAACCGTATTTGGGACGCCGTCTCTTCCCTTTTTCATCCTCTGCGATCACGAGCAACATTGCCAAATAGTTATCCAGTGCCCGGAGCAATTTAAAATCCGGCTGTATACCGCTGAAATGGATATGCCCTCCCAGCGGAAATCCCTCATACGGCATGGCACCTGCCAGCCACTTGGCCGGAACTTTTCCCATTTTTTTATTGGCAAAAATGAGTGACTGATAAATGCGCACAACGAGCTGTCGCGGATTTGGCGTCGGGTCGGGTCTGAGTTCGACAAGCGGTTTGTGCGAGCGATTTTGACCCAACCAGATCGCGTCACATCCCACCTTGCCGCGAACGGGAAAATAATTTGAAGCAATCAGCAATTTTCCTTGCGGTGATTCCATGACAAATTCAGGGTCTGCCCCCAAAACAATCTCCTCCAACGGTGTCCGGGAGCGTGCACACCCTTTCATGTATTGGGTGATCGCCTGCACATATGCCGTTTCCATTTCCTTATTTAAACGCGGGGACGGGTTCACTTGCTGAATCACCATTTTCCTTCCCGTGCCAATCCCCAGTTTGACAACGCCATAGTCCAATCCGAGTGCATAAACGGCGCGGATGGCCAATTCCTGCGCTTTGCGCGTTTCCCTCGTCCGTTCCGACAGGGGAACGCGCCGGTAAGTCACCCGTCTTTGTTTTTTGGCAGCCGGAAGAAAGGCGGAATTGTTTACTGAACGATAGATCAGCAAAACCCTTGTTTGGAAAACGGCCAAAATATACTCTCTCAATATGGTTGCATTCACTGCCACAGGCAGGCCATGCATCAGCAATATCCGATTTCGCTCCACCAAATTCCGGCACTTCGTCACCTGTTTCTCATCGTTCAATACAAGCATGTATTCCGATAGCCTGCTTGCTTCCGGCAGTTCCAAGCGGATGGTCGATGCCAAATTCTGCTTTTCCACAATGAAATCGCGAATCCCTTTTCCATGATCTACTGCCAGATAAGGAAGGGTAATGGTGCCCATAACCTTTCCCCTTTCTTCCCATCTCTCTTGCTCACTTCAAGGGCATGATGCTGATATAGTATGTGGAACGGGGAAAAATGGTTAGCAAAAGACAAAAGTCTAATCGGGCGGAGCATTGAAGCATATGATAGATGGTGACACAAAAAAAGGATCAGGAGCAACCACCCGACCCTCTGCAAACATAAGCTGCTGATTGATGCAAAACCAGCAGCCGGCAATCAATTTTTCATCTTTTACACTCAATCCTAGTCCTCCAAATCGTCGATGACCAGATCAGGATCCAAATCGTCAAAAGAGGACTCATCCATTTCACTGTACCCGCTCGCCACTTCTTTATCATCCAGCTCCGCATATTCCAACGGGTAGACGGGTACACAAATTTTGGTTTCTCCGATCATTTCGACGGCAAACTCCTTTTCGATTCGCACATCGACTCCATCATGATGTGAGGCGATCGACGCTTCCACGCAGTTTGGAGCCTGCGTCACAGCGGCACTAACTGAAACTGAGGCATCCCGGGTGTTTTGGTCATAATAGCTCAGCGGAACCTGCTCTGTATAAAAAACGGTTTCTTTGACAACATCGGTTTTGGTGTTTCCTTTTGTCGAATACCAGATATTAATATCATAGCTACCGCGAACTTCAACCGCTTCCCCGACTTTGCTGCATTCATATTGATGGTTGATCACCCACGCGCCCAGAATCGTGTGCAATTTTTCCGGCGGAGTAATGGTATGTGTCACTTGCGAAAATTTTCTTCCTTTTCCACATACCGCTTTGGTCACTATCTGACGGTACTCCACGGCTCTATCTGTATAGGACAATATGCTTCCCTCCTCCAAACATGTTCATTAACAAGTGTATGCAGGGCCATCGTCTAGAGTGCAAAAAAACCCCACGGAAAAAAACCGTGGGGACGTCCTTTTTTTTACGAGCAGTTGCAGGGGCCGCCGCTTCCGCAGCCGCTCCTTACCGGTCCGCCCGTTTCCACCTCTATTTTTTTGGAAATAGTATCCGCCAGCACTTGCTGAATGGTTTGCAGCAGGTCATTCACTTCGACCTGGCGCTGCCTGAACTCACAAACGATCGGCATCTCGTCCAGATATTGATTAAGCTGATCCAACTCTTTCTCCAGAAGCTTTGCATATTCCATTTTTTTATAATGTTTAGCGTGAACCCATTCTTTTTGCTTGCGCTTGATGGCGGCAATGCTGTTCTGCACAGACTCGCTTTTTTCGACTTGCTCTTCCGCCAGCCGAAAGCGGATCACTTCCTCGCTTCTGCTGAGCAACTCGGCAAATTTCCGCGCCTCGACCAGGATGGGATGGTTTTCGGGAATGGCATTCACCTCATCCACCCACTTTCGCAAGCGGTTTTTCTTCCACCCACACACCTTTTAGCGTCCATGTTTGCGGCTCGTCAATCCGCACATACGCAAATTTTCCGATCAGATGTTTAGGCCCGACAAAGTTAACCAATTTATTGGTTCGGGTTCGGCCGGACAGGACATTCGGATTTTTTTTGCTTTCCCCTTCGACGAGCACTTCGACCACTTGCCCGCGCAGTTCCTCATTTTTGCGCCGGCTGATCTCGTTTTGCAATTGATTGAGGCGGGCCAGCCGCTCTTTTTTCACTTCCATCGGCACGTCATCTTTCATCTTCGCGGCAGGCGTTCCTTCACGGGGCGAGTATATAAAGGTGAAAGCAGAATCGAATTCGACTTCTTTGACGAGAGATAAGGTTTCTTCAAACTGCTCATCTGTTTCCCCGGGGAAGCCGACGATAATATCCGTGGTCAGCACCACATCCGGAATTGCTTTCTTGATTTTGGAAACCAATTCCAGATAGCGTTCGCGCGTGTATTTACGTGCCATCAACTTAAGCACTTCCGAACTTCCCGACTGAACCGGCAAGTGGATGTGTTCCACCAGATTTCCGCGTTTGGCCAACACTTCAATCAAATGGTCATCAAAATCGCGCGGATGACTCGTAGTAAAGCGAACCCGTGGAATGCCGATCTTGCGCACATCGTCCATCAAATCGGCAAACGTATACTCCCGGTCGGTAAAATCTTTCCCGTAAGCATTCACGTTCTGCCCGAGCAGGGTGACTTCCTGATAACCTTTGCGCGCCAATTCGCGAATCTCGTCCAGCACATCTTCGGGCCGGCGGCTCCGCTCTTTCCCCCGGGTATACGGAACAATGCAGTACGTGCAGAATTTGTCGCATCCGTACATGATATTCACCCAAGCGCGCAAGCCATCTTCCCGCACTTTGGGCATGCTTTCAACAATATCGCCCTCTTTGGACCATACTTCCACCACCATTTCCTTGCTGAAAAGGGCGTTTTGCAGAAGTACCGGAAGGCGGTGAATATTGTGCGTTCCAAAAATCAGGTCAACGTGTTGGTAACTTTTTAAAATGCGTCCGACAACCACTTCTTCCTGGGACATGCATCCGCATACCCCGAGAATGAGATCGGGGTTCTCCAGCTTCAACTGTTTCAGGCGTCCCAACTCACCAAAAACCTTGTCCTCCGCATTTTCCCGGATCGCACAGGTATTAAGCAGGATGATGTCGGCATCCTCCTCGCGCTCAGTCCGGGAATACCCCATTCTCTCAAGAATCCCGGCAATCGTCTCACTATCGTGAACGTTCATCTGACAGCCGTACGTTTCGATCAAATAGTTTTTCCCCTTGCCGACCTCACGCATATTCTCGGGGATTTCCTCAAACTGAATCACTTGCACTTCTTCTTTTCCGCGTTTCTTTGCCGCTTTTAAGTCCGGAGCAACAAAGTATTGGCTGTAGTCCTTTACTTGTTTGCTCATGTTTGTTCACCCTTTCTGGTGAGAGTATCCTTTCCATATATGAAAAAACAGTCTATTCACCGTGAAAATGAGATGGAGCAGGCATATTGAAAACGGTTGGGAGTTTTGAGTCACAGACTTCAGCCCCCCATTCCAAAAAATCCTCCATTCAAAACCATCATTTGGTGAAATCACATACTCGGCTTGTATTCAACAAGATGGAAATTACAGCTTTTAACTAAGTTATTATACATGATGTTTACCAATGGTTCAATGATCAGGGTTTCCAGCGGCGACAACAACTAACGAAAGGGACGTAAAACCCCGGATAAAGTCGAATAAGAAAACAGAAGAGGAAAAAACAAGCGAGCGTCACTTCATCCCAGAAAATCTGTTCCCTTTTCCTCTTCTTTTTTTATAATCATCCATTGCAACCGGGAGCCTGGGAGCATCCCCTCGCTCCCGATTGCTTTATTCTCACAGATTATGTTTGCCAAGAGTCCAAACCCTTATGGCAAATCGGATCCACTATTGATACACTGTGAATTAGGATCGGGACAGTTTTCATTGATAAACCATCCCATTTTGCAGGAGTGATCCATTTGCCCAAGAGTCAACCGCTGATCGAACTTCGCGAAGTCACCAAATCATACGACTCCCCGGAAGGAAGAACCACCCCTCTCAAAGAAGTAAGTGCAGTCATTCCGCCAGAATCGGTTATTGCCTTAATGGGACCTTCAGGCACCGGCAAAAGCACCCTGTTCCGTCTACTAAACCGCTTGGAGGACCCGGATCACGGTTCGATTACATATAAAGGAAAACCGCTTTCAGAATGGGACCCGATTTTACTGCGGAGAGAAGTCCACCATGTTTTTCAATCAGCTGTTTTATTTCCCAAAACCGTGGCCGATAACTTAAACTACCCCCTTAAATTACAAGGAAAATCGATGTCCGAAGAAGAAATGGCGCGATTGCTGGAGCGGGTTGGTCTGTCAAAATCGTATCTCACCCGTTCGATTGAAAAACTTTCCGGCGGAGAAAAACAACGCGTCCATTTGGCCCGTTCTCTCTCCTTAAATCCGCATGTACTGTTACTGGATGAACCAACAGCTTCGCTTGACCCTGAGAGCACGGAACGGATTGAACAGGAGATGCGGTGCTATCGGGAAAAAGGGCATACGGTGCTATGGATTACTCACCAACCGGAACAAGCCCGGCGCATCGCAGATCAAGTCTGGCATTTGGAAAGCGGGCATTTGCGACAGGAGGAAATGAAGCGATGACCTGGACAGCTACGGTCACCACCCTGGGATTTATATTGATTTCCATGTTTGTTTCCCTCTGGCTTCGTTTGAAACTGGAACGGGATCTGATCATCGGAACCATTCGGGCCACGATTCAGTTAATCAGCATCGGCTATGTCCTTCATTTTATTTTCACCAGTAACCATTGGTATTGGATCGGGCTGGTTTTATTGGTGATGATCACCGTCGCCTCCCAAAACGCGGCTGCTCGGGGAAAAGGAATTCCCTGGATTTTTTGGCGCATTTTTTTGACTATTTTCATCGTCGCCGGTTTTACCCTGCTCATGATGCTCTTTTTACACCTGATTCAAGCCAAACCGCAAGTTCTTATTCCCATCAGTGGAATGATCGTGGGTAATAGCATGGTTGTCTCCTCTCTCGTCCTGAATCAGATGAGACAACAGGCGGAACAGATGCGTGAGGATATTTTAGTTGCCTTATCGTTGGGAGCGACCAGCCGTCAGGCAAGCATGCGGCTGACCAGGGAAGCGATCCGCTCCGGGACGATTCCCATAGTCGATTCACTTAAAACAGTCGGACTGGTGCAACTGCCCGGAATGATGACCGGGTTGATCATTGCCGGCACGAATCCGATTGAAGCTGTGCGTTACCAGCTATTGATCATGTTTTCTTTTACTGCTTCGGCGACACTGACCAGTATTCTGATGGGCTTATTTGTTTATCCTACGCTTTTCAATCGGGCACATCAATTTATCGGTTGGAGAGGAAAAACCGACAAGTAATGCCCCCTTTCCAACTTTTATGAAAAACGCGATTCTTTTCTTTTTTAAAGGGAGAATCGCGTTTTTCGTTTTTGAGGACTCTTTTCAGCCGATCATGAAAAGGAATTGGCCCAAAAAGAAGATCCGCCTCTTTACTTAGACATATTATTAATAGTAATATTATTACTATGAAACAGACAATCAAAAAATCCCCGATCGCCCTCGCAATCCTTTCGCTTCTCATCGAGGAACCGATGCACCCTTATCGCATGCAACAACTTTTAAAAGAAAGGGGGAAACACGAGGTCATCAACATTCGTCACCGAACGGGCATTTATCAGACGATTGACCGTTTGCTTCGTGACGGCGCCATTGCCGTTCGGGAAAAAAAACAGCATGAAGGGAAACCGGAACTGACCGTTTACGAAGTGACGGATAAAGGAAGAACAGCGGCATTGACTTGGCTGAGGGAAATACTGTCCACACCGAAACCGGAATTTCCGGAATTTCCCGCCGCCGTCTCTTTTATGATGCTTCTCCCGCCAGATGAGGTGGTACGGGAACTAAAAAAAAGAGAAAGGGCACTTGAATGCCGTTTGAACGCAACCCAAAACCAGTTGCAAACCGTGACATCTGAAGGGCTCCCCCGCTTGTTCCTGCTCGAGACCGAATATCAACACGCGATGTATGCAGCAGAATTGGCATGGGTCCGCTCCGTGATCCATGACATCGACACAGGAAAAATCCATTGGGATCAGAAGTGGCTGCGTGAGATTGCGAATAAGTTTTCCCCCTTGGACAACCGTCACAGCTGACGGGTTCCAGGGGAAGCAAAGGAAACAAGGAGGAACCGGATATGTCCGATAAAGCGCCAAAAGGTTACAAGGGGATTGGCATGGAAGGATTTATTGCTTCGTGGTATGCAAAAAACACCCAAAAAAATATGGAGCAATACAAAAGAGATGCGAAGAAGGTTGCCGCCATTGTTCCGGAAGGCGGATCCGTTTTGGAAGTTGCCCCGGGACCGGGATACTTGTCAATCGAACTGGCAAAACTGGGCAACTACCGAATCACCGGCTTGGACATAAGTAAAAAATTCGTGGAGATTGCACAGGCCAAAGCGAAAGAAGCAGGTGTAACCATCGATTTTCAGCATGGCAATGCCGCCCGGATGCCATTTGATGACGGAACGTTTGACTTTATCATCTGCCGGGCTGCCTTTAAAAACTTTGCCCAGCCGGTCAATGCCATTAATGAGATGAACCGGGTTTTAAAACCTGGCGGAAAAGCGGTGATTATGGATTTGCGCGGCGATGTTTCCACAGAAGTAATGGAAAGGCACGTCGAGGAGGATCTGGGTCTTACCGGATTGAACGCATTGCTGACAAAATGGGCCTTTAAATGGATGTTGATCAAACGCGCATATACAAAAAAACAGTTTACGGAGTTAATCGCAAAAAGCCGCTTTCAAACATGTAGAATTCAGGAAGATTCAATCGGACTGGAAGTATGGATGGAAAAAGGGCAAGAAGGCCGGTGATCCCCAAAAACCCCGGCTTCAGCCATGGGAATGAGAACGAATATCAGGCGAGGAGGGGGTGTTTTTCCCCTTCCCGCGCCATTCATTCGGCTGGCACAAAGCCATCATCAAGGGTCTTTTATCCTATACTTTTTCTTTTTTCACGAAGGAGATGGCCCCATCCTGAAGCGAAGCGATCCTGGCCAGCGATTCCACGCGAAAACCACTTTGCCGAAGCCTTGTTCCTCCATCTTGAAATGCCTTCTCAATCACAATTCCAATACCGACTACATGAGCCCCCGCCTGTTGAACCACATCAATCAATCCCTCTGCTGCTTGTCCGTTCGCCAGAAAATCGTCGATGATTAAGACGTGATCATCCGCATTTAAAAACGGTTTTCCGACGGCAATCAGAGTGGTTTCCCGCTTGGTAAAAGAGAAAACTTCCGCCTTGTAATACTGATCGGCCATGGTCAGGGATTTCTTTTTCCGGGCAAAGACGAGCGGAACCCCGAGTTGCAGTGCCGCCATCGTTGCCGGCGCAATTCCCGACGATTCAATCGTCAGAACCTTGGTAATGGCTTCATCTTTGAAACGACGGGCAAACTCTTCACCGATTTCCCGCATCAGAAACGGGTCAACCTGATGATTCAAAAAGGAATCCACTTTTAAGATCTCATCTGACAGCACTTGACCTTCCAACAGAATTTTATTTTCCAAACTTTGCATTTCGCACCCTCCCAAACAGGTGATAGTAAAAAGCACCCCGGCAGCCTGCCCACGCGGAGTGAGCGGGTTACCCGGGTGCAAACGAACACCGGCAAAGAGATCTATACGGGTCTCAGCTGATTAACGGATGTCCGTCGAGTTCAGATGCTTTTCCCTGCTCCCGGTTCCTTCGTCACAAAGGTCGTTGCAGAAAACACCCATCCCCTCCAATTGAATTTTGTCAACAGCCTCAGACCTTTCCAGGTCTCTTCATTTTTGCTCACTCATAGTCGGGCTGTTTACGGCAGCTCGGTAGAGACTCGCGGGCCTTATTCCCGCCATTATATGAGTGCATTCGTTTTTTATTTTTGATCAGGTGATGTTTTGCCTGATGATCCACATTCCTGACAATGAACAAGCCCAATTATCCATGTGTACCAGTTTAACACAAAGAACCCGGACTGGCGAGAGTTATTCTTTCCCCTTTCCGTGCGCAAACCCAATTGCGGCTCAGGCAAGGTGAATGATCAATCCCGGTTTTGCCGGATGACAAAGGCCTGGATATACCGATGCTGCTTCCCTGACCACCTCGCTCAGCTCAGCAAGGGGAGACAGATGAGTAATAAGGAGCTGTTTCGCTTGGATCTGTTTGGCTGCCATTGCCGTTTCCTTTACAGATAAATGGCTGACAGGGTTTTGAGGGCGTTCCGCTTCCAAAAATGAGCCTTCACAAACAAACAGGTCCGGCTTTGCCGCCATGCTGATCCAATCCGTTTTTGGACCTGAATCCGCCCCATACAGAATCGTTTGCCCGCCGGAGTCGATTCTCATCGCATAACAAGGGACAGGGTGATCCGTAGCAAAAAATTGAATCTTTACATCTCCCAACTTCAGCATGTCCCCTTCTTTTACCGCCTGCCTTTGAATATAACGCCCATAGCTCAATTGTCGAAACCATGAATCTGGCTGAGCAGGGGACCAGACCGGTAACGGGCGGTTCCTCATGCCTTGATTCATGGCAATCATGATCGCATACTGCAAAACAAAAAAGTCGGAAATATGATCATGATGCAAGTGGGAAAGAATGACGGCATCCACTTCATAGAGCGGAAGAAACTTGGCCAATTGCGATAACACTCCACTGCCGCAATCGATCAGAATCTTTTTCCCGCCAGCCTCCAGCAGATATCCCGGAGTCGCCCCGCCCGGTGCAGGAAAAGGGGATTGGCATCCCAATACCGTCCATTTCATCTTCACACCCCCCCGGTAAATAAAGAAACAGCCACTTCTCATTTAGCAAAGTGGCTGTTTGTCCATTATTATGCGAATTCGGCAACCAATTTATCAAACTGTTCGCGGGAAATCATGATGTCTTGTTTGGCCAGCGGCTCTTCTTTAAAGCCTTTGATTTTGCTTTCATATGATTGCTGCTCTTTGTTTTGGTAGATAACCCCCGTTACCAGACCATGATTTTCCATCAGCGTTTGCATGGCCAGCTGGCGATCGGACGGATCATAGTTTTCAACTTGATCCAGGTTGACCAGATTCTCTTTGAACCAATCATACGTGTTGATTTTGTTGTAGGTGACGCAAGGACTGTAAACGTTGATCAAAGAAAAACCTTTATGCTTGATTCCTTCTTCGATCACGCGGGTCAATTGTTTCAAATCGCTGGAAACCGATTGGGCGACAAAGCCGGCCCCCACGGTCAAAGCCATTTCCATGGGGTGAATGGCCGATTCGATTGAACCGTACGGCGTGCTTTTCGTTTTGAAGCCAACTTCGCTTCGCGGCGAGGTTTGGCCTTTGGTCAACCCGTAAACCTGGTTATCCATCACGATATAGGTAATATCGACATTACGGCGGATGGCGTGAATGGTATGGGCCATACCAATAGCAAAGCCGTCTCCGTCCCCGCCGGCAGCGATCACCGTCAAGTCACGATTGGCCAGTTTCAACCCCTGAGCAATCGGCAATGCGCGTCCGTGTACACCGTGAAAACCATAAGCATTTACATAACCGGAAATCCGTCCGGAACAACCGATCCCTGAGACAATGGCCACATCATGCGGTTCCAACCCTACATTGGCAAAAGCGCGCTGCATGGCGGCCAACACGGAGAAATCTCCACAACCTGGGCACCAATTGGGTTTAACTTTATTGCGGAAGTCTTTAAATGTGGCCATGAACCAACAGCTCCTTACATTGTTTGTAAATTTCGGAAGGCAAGAACGGATTGCCGTCATACTTACCGAAATGAACCAGTTTTTCTGCCATTCCGATATTCATTTTGATGAGATTGGTTAATTGCCCCGTAGCATTGTTTTCTACAACAAGTACTTTCTTCGCTTTTTTCATTTGCTCAAGCATAATGTCGCTCGGGAATGGCAACAATTGACGAATATGGGCGTGATTTACTTTCAGGCCTTCAGCCTCAAGACGCTCTTTGGCCTCATGAATCGTGCCGCGGGTAGAGCAGAAACCAACAATGAGAAGATCCGCATCCTCATGGGCAGCGTCCAGGTAGACCGGTGTATCGAAATCAATGCCGTTTTTCAGTTTGGACAAGCGTTTCTCCATCATTTTTTTACGATTAACCGGATTTTCGGATGGACGGCCTGTCTGGTCATGTTCAACCCCGGTCACATGGTGCAACCCGTTTTTCTTGCCCGGGAGCACACGGCGGGAAATGCCGTCTTCCGTAAACTCATAGCGCGGGAACAGCTCGGAATTTTCGAGTTTCGGCAACTCTTCATCCCAGCCCACCAGTTTTCCGCGGCGAATTTGAATCCGGTCGTAATCCAGCGGCTCAACCGTTTGTTTACCCAGCGCAAGAGCCAAATCGGTCAAAACGATTACCGGACATTGATACTCTTCGGCAAGATTGAATGCCTGGATTGTGTCGTAAAAACATTCTTCGGCCGTACTTGGAGCAATCACGATTTTCGGTATTTCACCATGGGTGCTGTACAGCATTGCCAGCAAGTCACTCTGCTCTTGTTTGGTCGGCAGACCCGTACTCGGACCCCCGCGCTGCGTATTGATGATCACCGCCGGAGTTTCGGTCATACCGGCCAAACCGATTGCTTCCGTCATGAGGGAAAGCCCCGGACCGGCAGAAGCGGTCAATGCGCGGACGCCGCCATAGTTCGCCCCGATCGTCATGGTGATGGCAGCGATTTCATCTTCGGTTTGTACAACGGTGCCACCGAATTCGGGCAGCTTTTTGATAAGATATTCCATGATTTCAGAAGATGGCGTAATCGGATAAGCTGCCATCAAGCGTGCACCAGCTGCAATGGCTCCCAAAGCGACGGCATCGTTTCCGATCATGTACAACCGTTTTTTGCCATCGGAGGATTCCAGACGGAATTGGGTAAAGCTGTTCCCAACCTCGCTTCTTACATATTCAGCCCCTCTTGTGATCGCTTCCATATTTCGGTCCACAACTTTTTGCCCTTTGCGCGCAAATCTCTCTTCAATGACTTCTTTAAACGAGTCCGCATCAATGCCCAAAAGTGCAGTCGAAGCTCCGACAGCCACCATGTTTTTCATTTGGGCCATACCGATTTCTTCAGCGATTTTCGTAAATGGAACAACGAGAAGGCGAGCGTTTACTCCTTCCGGAACGGTTGGATTAAACTTGGCATCGGCCAAGATGACTCCGTCTTGAATTAACTCGTGAGCATTCAAGTCAATCGTTTCCTGGTCAAATGCAACAAGAATATCCAGCTCGTCGGAAATGGAGCGGATTGGGTTTATGCTGATCCGAATCTTGGTGTTGGAATGACCACCCTTAATCCGTGAGGAAAAATGTCTGTACCCGTACAGATAATACCCTTTTCGATTGAGTGCCGAAGACAGGATTTCGCCGGCACTGTCAATACCTTCCCCTTGTTGTCCGCCCACTTTCCACGAAAGCTGCTTAACCAATGAACTCATCTCCTTTAATACAGCCACACACTACACAATATGAAATGAAAAAAAATTTATATCAACTCTTGCCCCGAGAGGATTCAAAACCCCCCCTGTGGCGAGTGATAGCATTTTCATGTATTAATTCTAGTCCTCTGCCAGACAAAAAGCAACCTATTAAACTTTTCTCTCTTTGGAATTTATCTGTTAAAAATCCCAATAAACCCTCTGTGAGAAGATGAGATTCATTTTGCTCGCATTTTTTGCTGTTTTATAAAGATAATTGTTTTTCGTAAAATCGGTAGCCATTTTCCCAAGACCATTTTTTCACAGAAGACTCAGGGAATGCCTTTAAAAGGGCCTCTGTTAGGTAATGTATGTAACGATAACTCTCCAGATGCTTGATTTTGTAGCTGATTCCGTCAAAATCCGAGCCGAAGAAAATATAATCCTCCCCTCCCAGCCCGCATAGGTGATCAATATGTTTCAGCACATGGGAAATCGACGCATCCGGATAAGAAACATGGACAAAAGACGGGACAAAAGTAACCCCGATTCTTCCATCCCGTTCGATCAGGGCCCGGATCTGGTCGTCTTCGAGATTTCGCTTATGCGGACAGATGGCCCGGCAATTCGAATGTGACGCGAGAATCGGCAGTTCTTCCTCCCCGATGACCTCCCAGAATCCCTTCACCGACAGATGGGAAACATCGAGGATCATGCGCAGTCGTTTCATCTCCTCAATCACTTGCCGTCCGAACCGGGTCAATCCTCCTCCACGTTCCTCCTCAATTCCGTCGGCCACTTCGTTGGCATAATTCCAGGTAAGACCCATTTGCCGGATTCCCAGACGCCACAAGAGCCGCAGATTGGCCAGTTCCCCTTGCAGGGCATCCGCTCCCTCAAGCAGCAGAAGCGCCCCGATCCGTTCCGGCGAACATTCTCTCAAACGCTTGCGATCGGCAATCAAGATGACATTTTGCTCGTCCTGGATGATCTCTTCATAAAAGAGGTCGATCTGCTTCAAAGCAACTTGGAGCCGCTGCGCTTTGGCTACCGTCTCCGGTACCCAAACAGCAAAAACTTGCAGAGCGACCGTCGCTTCCCGCAAATTAAAATACGAACTGTCCAGCTTCGATTGAGGGTCGTAGAACTTATGCTTCACCGGATCTTTCCACATTTTGCTCAGTACATCACAATGTCCATCCAGCCATTGCATATTTTTCACCTCATATTTATAAAAAAAACCTGTCTATAAAAATAAACAGGTTTTTTTGAATATATCGATTAGATAAATTAGCGCGGTTCCACGATTAATTTAATCGCGGTTCGCTCTTCACCATCGATCACAATATCCGTAAAAGCAGGAATACAAATCAGATCAATCCCGCTCGGCGCCACAAATCCTCGTGCGATCGCAACCGCTTTAACAGCTTGATTCAGCGCCCCTGCGCCAATTGCTTGCATCTCTGCTTGACCACGTTCACGCAAGACCCCGGCGAGTGCACCAGCAACAGAATTCGGGTTAGATTTTGCTGAAACCTTTAATACTTCCATGAAGGTACCTCCTCGATGGTTGGAGTGAATCCACTACTTCTATCCTATTCGACTTCTTCGTAAAAATTCCTTCTAATTTACATTGATACAGCTAAAAAATCACAAATAAATTTATTTAAAATCAACCGATCAAGGGGTGATCTTCATCGATCTGAATGCGCTTCATCTGTTTCGCTTTTTTGCTCTGTTTGTCCAGATCAATCAGAACAGCATTAAATTTTGCCTTTCCTTTGGCCACTTCAAAGCGAACCGGCATCTGCGTTAAAAATCGTTTGATCACTGCGCTTTTTTCCATGCCGATCACACCGTCTGCGGGCCCGACCATCCCGACATCCGTAAGGTAACCCGTGCCCTTGGGCAAAATCCGTTCATCCGCCGTTTGCACATGGGTATGAGTACCGATCAGCGCAGAGATCCGTCCGTCCAAATACCAAGCAAGCGCCTGTTTTTCAGAGGTGGTTTCGGCATGAAAATCGACCAGGACCATGGAAGAAGGAATTTGCTTCAAGATCTCATCCGCTGTCCGAAACGGGCAATCAAGCGCCCCCATATAGGCTCTTCCCATCAAATTTATCACCGTTAAGCGGCCCGCTTGTGTCGAAAAAACGGAAAACCCCTTCCCGGGAGTATCTTTGGGATAGTTTGCCGGACGTATGATATTCGGTTCATCGTCGATAAAATCGAAGATTTCCGGTTGAGACCAGGTATGATTTCCCAAGGTGATGCAATTGACTCCCGCATCCAGCAATTCTCTTATCGCATGGCGCTGAATGCCTCTGCCGTTGCCGGCCGCATTCTCCCCATTGGCCACAATGAAATCCGGTTCGTAGATCTGAATCAGCTTTGGCAAATAATTCACAACGGTTTGTCTTCCCAATGCGCCTACAATATCACCGATCATTAAGATTCTCATAAAATATTTTAGCCTCCACAACCAGATGCTGAGAAAAAATAAAGCGGCCAAAAGGCCACTTTATTTCGCGTACTCCACCGATCTTGTCTCCCGGATGACCGTTACCTTAATATGGCCGGGATAATCCAACTGATTTTCAATTTGTTTCGTGATCTCGCGGGCCAAACGAGCAGCTTCGGCATCATCCACTTCCTCCGGTTTTACAATGATGCGGCATTCACGCCCTGCTTGAATGGCATACGATTTTTCCACACCGTCGAACGAATCACAGATCTCTTCAAGCTTTTCCAGTCGCTTGATATAAGCTTCCAACGTTTCACGGCGCGCTCCCGGTCTGGCTGCAGACAATGCATCGGCGGCCCGAACCAGTACGGCGATAACGCTCGTCGCTTCACAGTCCCCGTGATGGGATGCAATGCTGTTGATTACAACGGGGTGCTCTTTATATTTTTTCGCCAATTCCACCCCGATATCCACATGGGAACCTTCAATTTCATGGTCAATTGCCTTTCCGATGTCGTGCAACAGGCCCGCTCTTTTCGCCAAATGAATATCTTCACCCAGTTCAGCGGCGAGCAAGCCGGCCAAATGAGCCACTTCCATCGAATGTTTAAGCACATTTTGACCATAGCTCGTACGAAATTTCAAGCGCCCGATAATTTTGATCAGATCAGGATGCAATCCGTGAACCCCTGTTTCAAAAGTGGCTTGCTCTCCGTATTCACGAATTCGCTCATCCACGTCACGGCGCGATTTTTCCACCATCTCTTCAATGCGCGCCGGGTGAATCCGCCCGTCGGCAACCAGTTTCTCCAGTGCCACCCGGGCCACTTCCCGCCTGATCGGATCAAATCCGGAAAGAATCACAGCTTCCGGCGTATCATCAATAATGAGATCGATTCCGGTCAGGGTTTCCAAGGTTCGGATATTCCGCCCTTCCCGTCCGATAATACGCCCTTTCATCTCATCATTTGGCAAGGTGACCACAGAAACGGTCGTTTCGGCCACATGATCCGCAGCGCAGCGCTGAATGGCCAATGACAGGATTTTGCGCGCGCGGCGATCTCCTTCTTCCAACGCCTCCTGCTCCATCTCTTTGATGATCTGGGCCGTTTCATGGCGCATTTCGTTCTCCACTTTGGCCAGGATCAGTTGGCGCGCTTCCTCTGTGGTCAAACCGGATATTCTTTCCATTTCTTTTGTCTGTTCCTGGTATAGCTCATCGATTTGTCGCTGTTTCTTTTCAATTTCCCGTTCGCGCTGATTCAGATCTTCTTCACGCTTTTCCAAAACATGTTGCTTTCGTTCCAGCGTTTCTTCTTTCTGATTCAGCCGCCGTTCAATGCGGTGCAATTCATTGCGTTGTTCGCGAATTTCCTTTTCCGCTTCACTTCGCAAGCGATGCGCCTCATCGCGAGCTTCAAATATCTTTTCTTTCTTGAGGGCTTCCGCTTCCTTGTTCGCTTTATCCAAGATTTCAGCAGCCTCTTTTTCCGCACTTCCGATCCGAGCTTCTGCTGCTGTCTTTCGAATCCAATAACCGATTCCGATTCCGATTCCGAGAGAGGCAAACAGCAGAATGACGTCAGCTACGTCCAAAACCATCGTCCTTCGCTCACCCCCTCTGTCTCTATTTACAAAACAAGACCGATGAACTCGGTCTTCTCTCGTCCGCCGTCATGTTTTGCTATACCAGGTGAAGGCTGGGAAACCAGCTAACATTTTCAAACTTCACTTTTAGTCAACAACCATACACGGAACCAGAAGAGATATCCTTACCTCTAAAAAAAGGCAAAGATACATTACAATTGTATAATTTATACATTCTCATTGTCAAGGCAGAAGGCAAGCCGCCTCTTCGTTCCACCGGATAAAATGACAGCGCTTTCACGACTTCTTTTTATTTTTTCATTAATTCTGAATGCAGTCAAGTCCATTTGAAAAAATAAGAGAGCCCCGCGAAAGGGGCTTCCGGCCGGGCAAAAGATACAGACCGGCTTTTACAGGCTGGCTGCTTTGCTTTTTTCCACCTCCGATTTTCCACCTGATAGTTTGACATAATAGGCAGTATCGGCCGATTCCGTCAAGTGAACGTTATGAGTGACCAGGATGATCTGCCGGCCAAACGTTTCCGCCACCGATTTGAGAAATTCGATCATCGGAATGATAAAATCTTCACTCACATGCTTACCGGGTTCATCGAGAATAATCGGCCCTTCCAAACGGGGTTTTACCGTCTCGATCAGGGCGATGCGCAAAGCTAAAGAGACGACATCGACAATACCGCCGCCCCGTGCATCCTGCGGTTTGTTTTTAAATGTCTGGCCCTCCCATTCGGAAACAACATAAAAGTCTGCCGTAGGATTCCCTCCGTGCTCGGATAATTCAATTTCAAAACGAAATGAGGGGCCAAACACGTATTTGAGCGCATTGGTCACCAATGTTTCCAACTGCTGTTTCGCCTGCATGCGGGCATGTTCCGCAGAGAGTTGGAATAAAACCCTCACCTTGTCCAGAAGGTCGCGTTCCCGAATGCAAACATTCCATCGCTCTTCTGTTTCCCGCAAGCTTTCCAGGTGCAAATCGCGCTCCGCTTTGCGGCTGACCAGCTCCGTTCTCGCCGCCCTGAGCGCTTCCTCCAGCTGATGCAGTGAAGCGTCCGCACCCATTTTACTTATTCAACTCCTGAGGCAGGTAGCTCCATGCTTTCTCCAGATCCTCTTTGATTTCCTTTTCCAGCCGCTCAATCTCTTCCTGCAGCTGATCCGGCTCTACTCCCAGCTCCTTGGTCTCCCTCAGTATCTCTTCTTCCTGCCGCTCCAGATTTTCCAGACGCGCTTCCGCTTTTACCAGGTCACTTTTGGCCTTCTCCAGTTGCATGCGAATCTGCTTGATTTTCTCTTCCAGCTGCTGCACGCGCATAACCTCCTTGGTATTCATTCATGATATGTTCAATGATCGAACCGCTGATCGGCGACCCGCAAGTAGGACAGGTTCCCTGCTGTTTTAAAAGCTCTGCCCATTCATTTGTCAGCCGGATAATGGTTTGCTCCTGATCATGGATATACTGTTTGCCCCTGGAGATTCTGTCCCGGACGTCAGTAAGGTTCCGATGGAACGTTTTCAATTTTCGGAGAAGTTCACTCTTGGACTCAAGCGGCGGCAACACAGTCCCCAATCCCCGGGCCCGGCGTTGCTGTTCACTCACTCTCCCCCGCAGAAAGCCGATCTCCTTTTGCAGGCTTTTCACTTTCGCGCCAAGCTGCATCAGCGTTTTCAAACGGCTCATTTTCTCGCGGGCAGCCTCATACGACCGGCCGGCCTCCGGAACCTGTTCCAAACGCTTCTGCTCCTTCTCCCAATGGCTGCGCTGCTCGCGAAGGTTGTCCCATTTACTCTTTAACTGGATCAATCTCATCCCTGTCTGCTTTTTGGCTTCGGAAGATCGCAAAGCCTCCTCCGCCAGGGGAAGCCGGTCCGCAGCCTGAATCAGCTGCCGGTTCTCCCCTATTTCCCTCTGCACACGCAGCCATTTTTCCTGCTGCCTTGTCCATTGCCGGGCGAGGATGATTTTTTGTTCCAAGCGGGCGACCGCAGCTTCGGCGAGAGAGAGGTTTTTCAGTTTCGCAATCGTCTCTTTTTCTTTTTGTTTGCTGCTTTCAATCGTTTGCAGCGCATGCACATGCTTGCGCAACGTTTCCAGAAGTTCCTGCTTGCGGCGCGCCTGATAAAAGGCTTCTTCCGCCGTCTCCAGGTCGCTTTCCAACTGATCCAGGTTTCCGTAAGGTTTCAGCTTCTCCTCCAGCTTCTCCCGCTCTTCTTCCAGTCGCCTGATCTCGCTGTTCAGCGCCAACCGGTCCCCGTTCGTTTTTTTCAGCGCGTTATCAATCAGGTGGGCTCCGCTGATACGCCCGATCGTCTTCGCCTTTGTCTGGCTCGATTCAAACAGGAGAAACGGGCTTTCCAACTGCGTTCCAAAGTGAACCAACATCTCCTTTTGATCCAGCTTGACCGGTTGGATTCGATGGACATCGGTCACCTCCTGGGGAACGGTGTTGCCGAATCCCTCAAATATCTGCTCCGTCCCGTCCGGTTTCCTCAGGATATAGCGATTTACCGACGAACTGCGCAGTCTGATCACTTCCGTTCCATCGGCAAAGATGAGGGAAACGCGGCATTCTTTTGCTCCGGTACGGATAAATTCACTTCCGCGAGGGATATTGAACAATACCCAGCGAAGCGCCCTCAAGATCGCACTTTTTCCGCTGTCCGAAGGGCCGACAAAGACGTTCAGCCCATCCGAAAAATCGATTTCGGTATAGTGGTGGGACTGAAAATTCTCGATGATCAGCTTTTGAAAACAATTCAATGGCCGCTCTCTCCTCCCGCTTCCTGTTCAATGGCGATCCGCCGCTGGGCCTCAAATTTCACTTCATCCTCCACGTCGTTCATGCGGGAAATCTCATCGATGATATCCAGGACGTCGATCGCCTGAAAATCAGCCGCAGACCGAACCTGCTGCACAAAAGAGGTTAATTGCTCCTGACGGTAAGCCGCTTTTTCCAAATAAGAGCGGTCAAGCACCTCATCTCCCCTTTTTGCGCAGGTAAGGGGAATGAACCGCACGTCAACGTCCCGCCCGAGCTCAAGCAAAACCACTTGCGGCATCCGCCTGATTTCGGACGGGTGATTGTTGATTCGCGCCAAGGCCCCCGGATTGACAATATATTTGCCATCACGGTGCTGCACGGGAAATCCTGCGTGATAATGCCCCGTCAATAAGATATCCACATCATCAGACCAAGCATCGTGAATCATCGTATGGGGGACTCCGTCGGGCAATGCCCGGTCAACCAACATGCCGTGAACCATGTGAATGCAGTAGTCCGCCTCCATTTCATTTTGCACGTGGTAATCCGCTTTGGGATCCCTTTTATCCAGGTCATAGTGAAAAGGTTGCCCGCTCAGCTGGATGACCAGTCCGTCTTTTTCCAGTTTCACCTTTTCATCCCCGCTGATCAGGCGGATCACCCCAAAGGCATCCAACAATCCCAGCATGGTCCGCGGAGTGGTGGCGGGATTGTGCCCATAGATATCATGATTGCCGGCAATGGCATAAACAGGGGCGGGAAACTGCCGGAAAAGACGGGCAAACTCACGAACGACTGCCGGCGAGAGATTGGGCCGGTCAAATACGTCGCCACCGTGCAAAATGAAATCCACTTGCTCCCGTTCGGCTATTTGAATGACCTCTTCCAGCTTAAGCCTGATGGTTTGCTCAAACTGATCGGTTCGGCTGCGCGGTGAAGTCCCGCGAATGTGGGTATCCGTCATATATAAAATCCGCATCACCAATGCTCCTTTTCCTCTTCGTACCGCGTGCGTAACTGGTTCAGCACCAACCGAACCACTCCCATCGAATAACCTTGACGCAGCAGGTACTGCCCCAGGCGCCGCTCGACGGTGGGCCAGGGTTCACGGCCAATACGAAGATAGCGCCTTTCGGCAACCTGCATTGCCAACTGGCGCTCTTTGTCCTGGTCCACCTCTGTCAGGGCTTCATCGATCAAAGATAAATCGATTCCTTTTCTCATCAATTCCTGTTTCAATCTGCGGCTGCCATATCCCTTGCCATGCATCCGCTCATTCACCCATTGCCGCGCAAATTGGCGATCGTCGAGATAGCCCGATTTTTCCATCTCGGCGATCACCTGACAGATCATCTTTGCGGAAAAATCTTTTCGTTCCAACTGCTGCCTTAATTCACAGGCTGTTCGCGGCTTATACGAAAGAAAGCGCAAAGCTGCCATCCTGACCTTGTTATATTCCTCCGCAGCCAGAATTTCTTCCAACTGATGCCGATCCATTTCCATCCCTTTATGTAACCGGAAACGAACCAAAACATCCTCATGGATGGAGCAAAAGGGTTCCCCATCCACTTCGATCTGGTAGCGTTTGGAACGAGCCGATTGTTTTTCAATACGGGTGATTCTGTTCATCGTTCCCTTCATCCATTCTGCTCCGGCTTAAAGATCAAGCCAAATCGAGAGATTCTTCCGGTTTGCTTTTGTCTTTTGCCTTTTTCCCTTTTTTCTCTTCTTTGGTTTCGGTTTCTGCGACCGGCTCTTTGATCAGAGGCAAATCAAAGTGGGTGCGAATGCGGTTTTCGATTTTCAGACAGAGTTCCGGATGTTCTTTCAGGAACTGCTTGGCGTTCTCCCGCCCCTGACCGAGACGGTCCCCTTCAAACGAATACCAAGCGCCGCTCTTGTTGATAATATCCAGTTCCGCGCCGATGTCGAGCACGCTTCCCTCTTTGGAAATGCCTTCGCCAAACATAATATCGACATCCGCTTGTTTAAAAGGCGGTGCGACCTTGTTTTTCACCACTTTGATCTTCGTGCGGTTTCCAACCATGTCATTTCCTTGTTTGATCGACTCCTGACGGCGAACTTCCAGACGCACGCTGGAATAAAACTTCAGTGCGCGCCCACCCGGAGTCGTTTCCGGATTTCCAAACATGACGCCGACTTTCTCGCGAATTTGGTTAATAAAGATGGCGACCGTTTTCGATTTGTTGATCGCTCCGGACAACTTCCGCAGCGCCTGGGACATGAGACGCGCCTGCAGCCCTACGTGTGAATCGCCCATCTCCCCTTCGATCTCCGCTTTTGGAACCAATGCCGCAACCGAATCGATGACGATAATGTCAACCGCTCCGCTGCGCACCAACGCTTCTGCGATCTCCAGCGCCTGTTCTCCCGTATCCGGCTGGGACAACAGGAGCTCGGAAATATCGACGCCAAGTTTTTGCGCATAAATCGGGTCCAGCGCATGCTCGGCATCGATAAAAGCTGCCGTCCCGCCCAATTTTTGCACCTCGGCAATCGCATGCAATGCGACCGTCGTTTTCCCCGAGGATTCAGGACCGTACACTTCAATAATGCGTCCTCGCGGAAAGCCGCCGATCCCCAGCGCGATATCCAAAGCCAATGCTCCGGAAGAAACGGTTTCCACCTGCGGGGTGACTTCTTCTCCCATCCGCATGATCGAACCTTTGCCGAATTGCTTCTCTATCTGCCTCAATGCCATTTCCAACGCCTGACGACGATCTGACATTCATGTTCCCCCTCTATCCCATTAATCACATATCAACATCATACCCTGTTTTTTCTCTCCTGCCAAGATCATTTACGAACATTTATTCGATTTTCGGTGAAAGATGCAGGCCGGACCAGCAATGGGAAGGCATAAACGTTTTCTGTAGTGTGAGATCGGAAATATTGTGGTACATTACTACTTGAAGAAGAGAAAAAGGAGGAGCGCCCAATGGACAAAGAAGCTCTCAAAGAGCAGATAATGGAAAAATTGGAAGAAGTAAATGACCCTGAGTTAAATATCGACATCGTTAACTTAGGTCTTGTCTATAATGTGGAGATTGATGATGAAGGGAATGTCAAGATCACGATGACCCTGACGGCAATCGGTTGCCCGCTGGCAGGAACCATCAACGAGCAGGTAACTGAAGCAGTGAAACAGGTGGACGGCGTGAAAGAGGTGGAAGTGGACATCGTCTGGAATCCGCCCTGGGATAAAAGCCGCATGTCCCGCTATGCCAAAATCGCGCTGGGCATTCCCGATTGAGTTGCCGCGAAAAACAAACGAGCCGGAAGAAATCCTCCGGCTCCATTTTATGTTTTCCGTTCTTCCGGTTCGCTTCCTTTCCCCGCGGCATCGCGTCATTGGCGAACCGCCCCATTTCCTCCGATTGCGGCCTAACCCGGGCAGCAAATCAACCCCCGTTTCCTCATGGCGCCTGGCAATCTGCTCGGATGCAGTTCAGCTGCGGGCGCAAGCCGCGATTGCTGGCGGAAACGTCCTGCAGAGGCTCCATTTTGTCTTCAGCCGGGATTCTCTTGTAAAATGAGCCCTTGGCATCTCCGCACTCATCAGTACCGCCGGTTATCCATAAAAAGCCAGGCATCCGTTTTCGATACCTGGCCTCTTAAAAAACTTTATTTTCGCGGGCGAGCAGGCTCCATGTTCACCCGGGCACCATTGATTTTGGACTGTCTGAGCGCTTCGTATACAAATGGCGCGACATCTTCCGGTACCTCGACAAAAGAGAAACGGTCATAAATATTGATTTTGCCCACTTGGCGCAAAGCGATCCCGGCGTGTTCCGAGATGGCCTTGGCCAATTCCTGCGGGCGCAAATTCGCATTGCGACCGACATTGATGAAAAAGCGGACCATGCCCGGCGCAGCTCCCGTTTCTCCAAAGTTATAGGTGGTGTCGATATTTTTGACAAAACGATCGGAGAAAGCCAAATATAATGCAGCCTCTGCCACCTTTTCCGCCGAAAACTTGCCGCTGAGCTGATCCACCAATTCATCGAACAGCGTAAGATCGGCATCGGATTGGATAATCTCTTCGATTTGGGCGATCCACGAGGCTTGCTGTTTGGCGGCTACTTCTTCCAATGTCGGCAGTTCGCGCGCTTTGAGCCGGGCACCTGTTTCCTCTTCAATCGTTCTGAGTTGCTTCATTTCCCTCGGTGTCACCAGCGTGAGGGCCACCCCGTTTCTCCCCGCACGGCCGGTTCGCCCGATCCGATGGACATAACTTTCCACATCTTGCGGAATATCATAGTTGATGACATGGGAGACGCTTCCCACATCAATTCCCCGAGCCGCGACATCAGTCGCCACCAAAAGTTCGATCTCTCCGCCGCGAAAAGCATTCATCACACGATCCCGCTGCTGTTGCGCCAAATCCCCGTGCAGGCCGCCGGCGAGGTAACCTCTGGCTTGCAGCGACTCCGTCAATTCGTCCACACCCTTTTTGGTGCGGCAGAAAATGATCGACAAGTCGACTTCTTCGCTGTCCAAAATCCGGCACAGCGCCTCAACCTTGGTATTTTCCAAAACGCGATAATAATATTGCTTAATGACCGGAACCGTCACCTCACCCCGGTTGACCGTGATGTAGCGCGGCTTACGCATGTATTTGTTGGCCAGTTGCCGGATCGTCGGCGGCATTGTGGCCGAGAAGAGCAGAAGCTGACGGTTTTTCGGCAAAAAGCGGAACACATTTTCGATATCATCGATAAAGCCCATGTCGAGCATTTCATCCGCTTCGTCCAGGACAACCATCTCCACTTGTTCCGTATTGATGGTGCCACGGCGCAAATGATCCAATAAACGCCCGGGCGTACCGATGACCACATGGACTCCTTGTTGCAAAGCCTTAATCTGCCGACCGATCGACTGTCCTCCATAAATCGGCAGCGTCTTCACCCGTTTGGGACGGCCGATTCTTCTCAATTCTTCCGATACCTGGATCGCCAACTCACGGGTTGGAGCCAGAATCACACTCTGAATCACCCGTTCAGCAGGATTGATGCGCTCCAAAACCGGAATCCCGAATGCGGCCGTTTTTCCAGTGCCGGTTTGTGCCTGACCGATGACATCTTCCCCCCGCAAAACGGCGGGAATGCACTCCGCTTGAATCGGAGAGGGCTCTTCAAAGCCCAAATCTTGGATTCCGCGTAAAATTTCTTGGCTTAATTGAAACTGATCAAAACGATTCATCTTGTTGTTTCACCTTTCTTTAAACGTTGCTGAAGGATGAAGCAGGCATGTTTGGCAGCCAACAGCCGAATGCGCCGGCGCGTACCCCGAAGCCTGTAACAGTACACGCGGGCAGGCGATCCTGCCTCCTTCAATCCAATATAAACGAGGCCTACCGGTTTGTTTTCAACTGAGGCCGGACCGGCTACACCGGTAATCGATAACGCAAAATCGGTTCCGAACTGCCGGCGGGTATTTTCCGCCAGAATTTCGGCGACCTGAAAACTGACCGTCCCGTGCTTTTCCAACACATCCGCCGGGACTTGCACAATCTGGTTTTTACTTTCGGCAGAATAGGAGACAAAACCGCCGCGGAACACCTCGCTGCTGCCGGGAACAGAGGTGAGCAGTTCAGAAAGCAATCCGCCTGTGCAGCTTTCCGCCACGGAAACCGTCCTGCCTTGCGCAGCGAGAGAGGAAACCAGAACTTCCTCAAGCGACCGGTCTTCCTCGCTGAAGCAAAAATCGCCGACTCTCGCCAAAATTTCTTTTTTTACCGGCTCAATCAACGCCCTGGCTGATCGTTCATCCTTTGCCTTGCTCGTTAACCTCAACACAACTCCGGCCTCTTTGGCGTAAGTGGCTATGACCGGATTTCCGTATTGCTGGATCAAATCCTTTATTTTTTCTTCCAATAAGGATTCACCGATGCCGAAAAACGAGAGAGGTTGCGAAACAATCGCCTGTTTTCCATAAAATTGCTGAAGCAAGAAGGGGCGCACGCTCTTTTCAAACATGGGGATGAGTTCATTTGGAGGGCCAGGAAGCAAAACATAGGTAACATCGTGATGGGAAACAGCCAGCCCTGGAGCGGTGCCATGATCATTTTGAAAGACGGTTCCACCCGGAAAAACAAACGTTTGTTTATAATTGTTTGCGGGCATCGACCGGCCCCGGTTCGAGAAATAACGCTCTAACCGCCCGGTTACTTCAGGGTCCTGCACCAGGTTGACCCCGATGAACTCTGCCAGCGTCTCTTTGGTCAAATCATCCATTGTCGGCCCGAGTCCGCCGCAGAGAAAGACAAGCTTGGAACGGGCATGAGCGGAACGGAGAACCTCCAGAAGCCTATTCGCATCATCACCGACTGACGTATGCAAGATCACCTCGATTCCAAGCGACACGCATTCGCGGGATAAAAACGAGGAGTGTAAATCGACTGTTTCGCCGAGAAGAAGCTCTGTTCCAACCGTAATAATCTCCGCTTGCATCAAATCGATCCTTTCCCTGTAAACCGTCCCTTTACTGTGTCTTAGTAAGGGTAACAATTTTTCTATTTTTATAGAAGTAATCAAGCCCGGAAATAATCGTAATCAGCACTGCCAGCCAGGTAGCCACGAGTGAAAACGGAAATGAAATCGTTGAAAAAGGAACGTTATTCAACATCAAGGAAACAATGGCCACGATTTGAATGATCGTTTTCAGCTTGCCAAGCGGGCTGGCCGCAATGATATATCCTTCAGCCGCTGCGATCAACCGAAGACCTGTTACGGCGAATTCACGGCTGATAATGACGATGGCAATCCAAGCATCCAGGCGCTGCATCTCGACCAAGGAAACGAGTGCCGCCGTAATCAACAATTTATCCGCCAGCGGATCCAAAAACTTCCCCAAATTGGTCACCATTTTGTTTTTTCGGGCGATGTAACCATCCAGTCCATCGGTGACCGCCGCCAATATGAAGATCAGTGTCGCAATCATTTCATTCATTTTTAGAACGACTGAACCCATTTGAATTTGCCCGATATCAAACCGCACGAGCAAAAAAATCATCACAACCGGCACGAGGAAAATGCGGGCTAATGTAATTTTGTTGGCCAGGTTCACTACAACCAACCCTCCTGGCATGAACTGATTTCTCCTTGGCAGTTTCTTCCCCTGCCATGATCATTTGGAAGTGAACCATACTTGTTGGCTCGTAAGACCATCTTACAAGATTTAAGCTGTTTTGGTTAGAACTCATTTGCTTATTTTTTGTCAACGTACTTCCTCCAAGGCAGGAAAGACCCAGTCTAATTCTTCCGTAAGTATAAACCATGCACTTCTCGCATGTCAAAAAAGAACAGAGAGGTGATCATTTCCTCTCTGTTCCATTTTCTCCTTTTTTATTCATTTTGAGACTGTTGGCCGTCAGACTCAACCCGTTTAAATTGGAACAAAGAGACTGCCTTTTGAGCCGAAGTATCGATCAAGACGCCATTGGCATGGAGCTGGACCCGGTCCGGATGATCAATCCTGAGCGATATCCATTCCTTGTCTGTAAACGTCACCGTTTGTCCGGCAGCCAATTCTTTGTCGGCGATCAAATCTCCGTTCGGTCCGCCGGATCGGGCTCGAATATCCGTCGGCTCTTGGGCAGCAATGGTTAATTCAACCTGATCGGCATTGGAAATTCCGTATACGTCACCGTATTTTGATCCAGTTTCCGCCGACTCCAAAATAGTCACTACCGGCCTTTTCGCGGAAACGGGAGCGACCGTGCCATCGCTTTCCTCGGAGGATTGAGCAGGGGTTATGCTTTTCACAGCGTTCACCTGCGGCTTATTCATTCCGAAAATCAACCAAACGATCACGCCGGCCGCCACGAGCAAGACGGCAATCGAACTGATTAAGATCCATTTCAATTTTTTATTCAATACTTCAATTTCGTTCAGCAAAACAATTTTGACCCGTTCCCAATCCGCTTTTTTTCGGCGTTTGACTTTTCTGCTTTTCGCTCTGGAAAGAGAAGCGTTTTCCTCCTCAGAAGCTGGCACCGGCAAAGACTCATTCACCGCCGCATCCTCGACCACTGTCGTCCGATAGTAGCGTAAAAGGGGATTAGGGTCGATTCCCAGCACTTTGGCGTAGGATCGGATAAATCCTCTGACATACAAAGGGTCAGGCAAAGCTGAAAAGTCCGCCCTTTCTAAGGCTTCGATGTAATCAGGCTCCAGACCGGCCCGGTCGGCCGCTTCCGAGACACTCATCTCTAGCTGTTCTCTTGTTTCTTTTAATTGTTCAAAGGGATTGGCCATCGCAATCATGTACCTCCCGTGATTGTGTTCAGTGGCCCAACTTCTTCAGTATAGCCCACAAACAAAAGATCCGTCAAAAAAGCAAGCCCTAAACGAAACAGGGCTTGCTTTCTCAAGAGGATAATGGTTATTGCACATATTTAATGTGAACATATCTTGACGAATTGACCGCTTTTCCATTTACGGTCACAACTACACCATCTGACGGTTTCAAGCCGATATACAAATCCGGCCCGTGGCTGAAATCGTAGTTATACGTCCAGGACTCCCCTTGCTTGATCGTCACGTCGGCAAATTTATTCACACTGCCGGTCGCGCTTGGCAGATTGTCTGTCAACTGGATCAAGCATTTCCCCGAAACGGCTTTGATCACGAGATTCACTTTTTCTTCGCCGCTCCAGCGATAGTTATTCACATTGTTTCCTTGTTGCATCAACATCAATTTCCCTGTCGGAGATGCCATTGGTTCAGGATTTGCCGGCAGGGTTCCCTGATTTGATGATACGGTTTGAGTCTTTGGCGTCGATTCATCCGGCGCTTCATTCCCATTATTCATATAGGAAACAACGGCCCATGCCACCGGAATGCACAGCACTAATCCGGCGATCGCAATGGCCACCGAGCGCTTGATCGGCCAATTAAAAGCAAATTTCTTCGCCGATTTTCGATTTTTGACGGCGCTTCTGCTTAAACGTTGCAACTGTGTCGCTTGTTGTTCGGGTGCCGCTTCCATACTGGCACTGATTTCTTTTGCCGGAACAGGTGGAAGGGACACGGAGGTCAAGCCCGTTTTCGTTTTTGAAACCCGGGATAACGGTCCCGAACCGGTACGCCCTGTGGGTTGCGGTCCGGTGATTCCCCGTTTCGGGATATTCGATTGTACCGGCAATTCCCGTGTTCGCTTTGCGGGTACAGGAAAAGGCATTTCTTTATTCAGCTGTTCCTGATTTGATTGTTGAGCTGCCGCGGCCGTTTGATTCGGTCTTGTATCAGACTGCTGTTGCTGGTTGGGCAAGACCGCCCGCATCATGGTGGTATTGGAACGCATATATCCAACATCGCGCCTCGCCAGTTCCCGATTGCGCCGCGCACTGTCATTATCCGTTTTCGGAGCCGTCAATGCCGTCTTTGTATCGATCCGCTGCCCGGATTTTTGGTTTAAAGGTTTGCGAAGCATCGTCTCTTGAGACACAACGCCTTGAGGGCCTGTCCCGCCTGACACAACCGGTATTTTCCCCGTTTGCCCGAGCGGGGGAAACGGAAAGGTTTGTGTCTGGGACAAATCCTTTTCAGTTACTGCCTTATGTACACCGGTAAAACGCTCTGCCTGTTCTATTTTCCGGTAATGGCGCAAGATATGATGTGGCTCTACTTTGACGCAGTTGGCATAAGAGCGAAGATAGGTTCGAACGTAAAATGGACTCGGTAATTTATCAAACTCTCCATTCTCAATCGCAATCAGAAATGATTTTTGAATTTTCGTTTTTTCTTGTAGTTGGTCGAGGGACAGTCCAATCGCTTCTCGGGCTTGTCGAAGATACGAACCAATTTCGACAGACACCCCAGCCACCTCCTGAAAGGTTGTTGAACCATCGCTTTTTTGCACCTGGCTGTTGGTTCGGCAACCTTATAAAATTGTAAATCTCCATTTATTTGCTATTCGTTTTTTTACAATTGGCTGGCATAATCCTTTTTTCTCACATGATTTACCAGCAAAAAAACATGCACCGTCTTCGCAACAATTTATGATATTATGGGGAATCCATATTTTTCAGACTAACAGAGGTACCTTGACAAAAGCAAGAACCAATCCAGCATTCTCTCGCAACTCAGCATAAAAACACGAACTATTTCGACGGCGCACTTCTATAAACACAATTCGATTCAAGCATACCACGCTGATTCTTCTGTGTCAAAAAAAGCTCTCCAAAAAGAGAGCTTTACTGAACAAAAGAAATATAAATATCCTTTTCATCAGTGTAAACATCGGTTTTTACAGGGAAATTATTAATGGTAACAGAAATATTATTAGGTTTAAATAATTTCAGCCAAATCCCAGTCGAAAAAGACTGGGAAAAATCCGGTCTGTCAGGGTTTACCTCTCCCGCAGCAACCGGTGAGCCTATCTCCTGTTGTCTGACCTCATAGCCGCTTCCGCTCCCTTTTAACCATTTGATCTTTAATTGGAGCTTGTCGGCATTTACAAGTTCATAACGATCGGTGCCATATGTGGAGGAATTGAGAGGCGACAGAATCGGTTGACGATCCCCGGCCTCATGTTTCCCCTCGATTTTCGCTTGCACCGTTTCCATGTCAGGCTTGGCATCAGAAGCATTTTCCATGCGAAACCACATGAATGCTACGGCGGCAATCACGAGCAGGATCGCCCCGATGATCAGCAGAATGGTGTAAAGCTTCCCAAAGGTGAATCCTTTTTTCTTATCCGAATTTCTATGCTCACTCCGTGAACTGCGGCGGGTAAGTACAGGCGGGTCATTTTTGGCAGGAATACCAAGTTCCCCGGAATCCGGAAGAGCAGACTTTCTCGAAGAAGGACTCCTCCTTTTCGGGCCAAGGTCAGCTGTTTCATCCGGCTCCGTCATGCCGGTTTCGTATTCTTCCGCCGCCCGATAGGCATTCGTCTGTCTGAATCGCTCTGACCGCGAACGATAGGCACGCTCCTCCGTCTCACGGACACGGCTTCCGGATAACCCCCTTTCCTCTTGGGGCGCGTAAGTCATCTCCGGCTCATCGTTCCCGTACCCTGTCGGCCCGGCGGAGGGAAGAGAAAGGCGACTGCGGCTGGCATTGTTTGCAGTCAGGGCGTTCCGGTTCGCCTGATTCTGGAGTAAAGCAAGCAAGGCTCCGGGATTTTCTCCCACCGCGATCGCATAACTGCGAACATATGAACGAACATAGATCTGCCCCGGCAAAAGATCAAATCGCCCGGTCTCGATCGCGGCTAAATACTTTTTTTGGATTCGAGTGCGCGCTTCAATATCGTCCAAGGTAAGCCTCAACGATTCGCGTGCATATCTCAACCTCTTTCCAATCTCAACGGACAACCAAAACCCTCCTCATCCAACACAAAAACGCCGTTTACTTGCTGATTTTAACACGATAGCTTTTGACTGTATCCTGTGCATCTGTATTAATTTCTTGACCATTTACCGAAATTTGCACATTGGAAGGGGTGCCGAGGCGAAACCAAATTTCATCTTTCCCCTTTGTATCCAACACCACTTCTTGTCCGACTTTCAATGTGAATTCTTCCGGTCTGTCATTGTAGGAAGGAGCGTAAATAACCCGCGATTCACCGTTTTCCCCTTTCAAAACGACTTCCAGCTTGTCCACATTCGAAATCGTGTATAATTGTCCTTCATACGGGTTATCCGATATTTCTCCTTCTTGCAGGATCGGGTTGTTCGCAGCCAAAGCATTGGCATTCCCAATTGGGGCCGGTTGACTTTGCTGCGTTCTGGGTGAAGTATAACCGGCGTGCGAGGATGGATGGCTGTTTCCCCAGTAGTAGTACGCTCCCGCCCCGATCAAAAGAAGCGCACCAATGGCCACCGCCACAGTAAGCTTAGATGATTTTTTTCCATTTTTCAATGCTTCTTTGCTTTTTTGTTTGCTTTCCAAAGCAATGCGTCGCGGAACAAACGTCGTTTGCTCAACCGCTTTCGCCTGAAACGGCGGCAGCGACAAATTTTGGGAATTTACGGGAGCCAATGGCACCGGATAGTTCGCTCCTCCTTCTCCTTGCAATCCGGAGGATGCCCTGTTCGTCACCGGCTGCGGCAATCTCAGCTGCTGTTCGGCTGGCAAGGCGACTCTTCCGGTTTGACCGTTAAATGAAGGCTCGGGCAAATAATCCGAAACACCGGGAGTCAAATGCTGAGATGGTCCGGCAGATCTGGCTGTTTCCGAAATCCCAGGCGATTGCACCTGCCGCTCAAACCTTTCCAACAAAGGCCGCGCGTCCACACCCAAACTCTTGGCATATGTCCGCAAAAAAGCTTTGGCATAAAACGGACTGGGCAGAAGTTCAAATTGTTCATTTTCGATCGCTTGCAGGTATTCCAGGTGAATATTGGTCACCTGCTTCATTTGTTCAAGCGTATACCCGTTTTGTTCTCTCACACGTCTTAAATAAACTCCGATCCCCGCCATTTCCCTATCCCCTCCCAAGCAAAAAACTAAAAAACTGCAAAAAACTCAAAACTCGTTAAAGCCGGTTTCCAGCATATCGTATGTGATTTCCTCATCAGGAAAATTCCTGAGCTCGATAATATAATCGAAATCATCCATTGTATATTCTGTCTCTTTCACAAACACATCAGGATGTTCGATCACTTTGGTCGCCGGCATGCGCAGGATTTCCCGCACCAGCATGTCGTGCCGCTCAGTCGCCCGCAACGTGGAAACAATCCCGTCGATAATGTAAACATGCTGCTCCGATAACTCATCCTGTGCCAATTGGCTGCGAATCGTCTGTTTTAACAACGTGGATGAAACAAACGTCCAGCGTTTATTCGCACAAACACTGGCGGCCACGACCGATTCCGTTTTTCCGACGCGAGGCATTCCCCGGACACCGATCAACTGATGTCCTTCTTTTTTGAATAATTCAGCCATAAAATCGACCAATAACCCCAATTCTTCTCTTGTAAAGCGGTATGTACGCTTGTCTTCCAGACAGCGATCGAGGTAACGTCCATGTCGTACCGCCATCCGGTCCATTAATTTCGGTGGTCTCAGAGCAGTGATGGTGATATTGTCAACGCGTTTCAATATTTGAGCCAGTGCATCAATTTTTTGATGATCTTCCGTCTTCAGCAGCATTCCGCGACGGTTATTTTCAACACCATTAATTGTCAATATATTAATGGAAAGCATCCCCAGTAATGAGGCGATATCACCAAGTAAACCCGGACGATTTTTGTGAATTTCATACTCCAGATACCACTCGTGGTTTTTCACATAACCACACCCTTTACCCGATATATAGGGGTTTATTATGTTTTTTAGTATAGCACATCAGCAAAGTCGGGAGAAAGATGCAAATCAAATAAAACAATTTAAGAACAAATTAAAACACCCAAAAATATCGGGTGTGAGATTGATGACAAACCCCACCCTTTTCTTCGGAAAAGGAATGGGGTTTTGTATATTTCTAGGATATATACAGATAAAGTAAACCTGATGTGACCTATT
>NZ_JAECVZ010000090.1:0-838 GCF_016055135.1 Thermoactinomyces sp. CICC 10521
GGGATGGATCACCTCCTTTCTAAGGAGCTCTTCACAGAGCAAATGAACCGGTTACTTCTCGGGTCATGCCTTACTCACTCTTTAGTTTTCAGGGAATACCGTTTATGGATTATCCAAACTGGATAATCTTTTTTGTATATAATAAAACTTACCAGTATCGAAAAAAGAGGTGCAAAGTGATGAAAGAAGAGTCCTCGAAAGTCAGACGGGCACGCCGTCCGATTCCGAATCGAGAGGAACTGCAAAAGAGGTTGACTGCTCTCCAGTATGAAGTGACACAAAAGGAAGGAACAGAACCTCCCTTTCGCAATGAATATTGGGATCATGATGAAGAAGGGATTTATGTGGATATTGTTTCCGGTGAACCTTTGTTCAGTTCTCTGGACAAGTTTGATGCCGGATGTGGCTGGCCCAGTTTTACCAAACCGCTTCATCCTGAGCAAATCGTCGAAAAGCTGGATGACCGGTTTGGCATGATTCGTACGGAGGTTCGCAGCAGGGAAGCAGATTCCCATTTGGGACATGTGTTTAATGACGGCCCTGCTCCGACACATTTGCGCTATTGCATCAATTCAGCCGCGCTCCGCTTCATTCCCAAAAAAGATCTGGAAAAAGAGGGTTATGGCGAATACCTGCATCTGTTTGAAAAGTAAAGAACCCGGTGCCCGGTGTTACCGCCGGTCTATAATTGACCCAGGATCGCCGAAAAAGAATTGACCCACTCCCCGTCGAATAAATCCCCCCTTCGAATAATACCGCCAAATTTCTTCGGAGGGGGATCTATGTTAGGGAGTGGGACTGTGATTAAATTACACGAATTGAAGGCGATTGGCAAGAG
>NZ_JAECVZ010000091.1:0-775 GCF_016055135.1 Thermoactinomyces sp. CICC 10521
ATCGCATCACCATCCAGCGAAAAACTACGACCCGGGACGCTGAGGGAAACGTGCGCGAGTCTTGGAATGATGTGGCGACAGTATGGGCCGCTTTTGAACCAATGACCTCTCGATGGCGTGAGTTTCTCCAGGCAGCCGCTATCAATGCGGAAAGTTTTGTCCGCTTCCGGGTCCGGTATCGTCCGGATGTGACCCCAGGCATGCGAATCCTTTATGCCGGGCGGCAATTCGATATTGTACAATCAGTCGATCTGAATGGCCGTCATCAGGAAACTGATATTTTTGCGAAGGAAGTGACTGCAGGTGGCTGAGATGGAGTTTGTCGGTATGGATGATATTATTCTCAAACTCCGACAGCTTGGTGCCCGGGCGGCTCGAGTCGAAAATGAAGCGCTCCGGGCAGGCGCAAAGGAACTTCAGGAAACCATGAGTCGGAATGCGCCCGGACCATCCGACAAAAAGAGGAAACACTTGAAAGAAAATATCCAGATGAGCCGTGTGAAACAAAAAGACGGGGTAAAAGCGATCGAGGTCGGCCCCGGCAAAGAATCCTTTTACGCTCAGTTCCTCGAGTTCGGCACGTCGAAGATGTCTCCTCATCCCTTTGTAGGGCCAAGTATTGATGAATCGGCCCCACGAGTAACAGAAGCAATGGCCGAAAAGTTGAGGAAAGGGATCGGCCTATGATTAACCTTAAACCACTCGTGGTATCAGCGCTTGAATCGAATCAGGCGCTTATTTCATTGCTTGGCGGGCCCCGGATCTACTTCATGGT
>NZ_JAECVZ010000092.1:0-727 GCF_016055135.1 Thermoactinomyces sp. CICC 10521
GGGTGGCAAATGGTTCATTTCAGCATCTGATCCGTCATCAATAACTCGCTCCTTTTCTGCTGATCAAACAAGGATCGGTAATTTCCGGATTGACCGGACTAAAGCCTTTATTCGGTCCCCTGGCCAACATCTTGCCAAATGCCGGACAAAAATTGCGAAGAATGACAAAATAGGCGGCAATCTGATGGTGATGTCTCCCAAATGCGCGACAATTCCAGTGCAAGGGAAAGAGATAGTTCACATGTTGATAACCGGAAAGGAGCAGCTTCGGCACAATATCCCATTCGTTTGCCACTCTCAAACTCCGGGAAATGGCGCGGTTATAAGCGTTGACGAAGACAGAGTCGCCGGTTTTCGGAGAACCGAAAGTAATTACGACAGGTTTAACGGAAAAATTGAGTGCCAAGTCCAAAGCGGCCATGGTGGCGATTGCACCACCCATGCTGTGCCCGGTTACATAAACGGTTTTATGAGGAAATTTCCTGAGGCATTTAAGAACGGTTCCGATGATTTGCCTTCGCAGCGGAGGAATTTGGGGGTGAGAGGATCGCTGATACAGATCAGTCCAGCCGGAATGGGTTTTGCCAGGGCCGAAGGGGAAACGCTTTTGCGCGATTTGCAGATCAATGAGATTATCCTGGCTTGACTCAGAACCGCGCAGAACCACAACGATTCTTCTTTGCGAATGAGCAATAAATCCAATAACTTCCAATACTTTCAGCAAAGC
>NZ_JAECVZ010000093.1:0-675 GCF_016055135.1 Thermoactinomyces sp. CICC 10521
CCTCAGCGTCCCGGGTCGTAGTTTTTCGCTGGATGGTGATGCGATGGCGAAGGTCACTGATTCGCATCCTTCGTCGTTCCTTTGCTGGCGGCTTTTGCTTTTGGCTTCGCCGGCGCGGCTATTTCTTCACCAATAAATCCGCCTTTGCGCAGCTCTTCCGCCCTAGCTGTGTCATTCGTCTCATAAATGCTGCCTTTCCGGTAGAAGACTTGAGTGAGTCGATCAATGAAAGGCGTTGATACCACGTATTTGGGCATTTTTCTCACCTCGCTCACATTGTGGTTGTATCAGCGGGTACGCTGTAATCCTTCAATTGCAAGATGATGCTTTGGAGGGCAAAGTTGAAACCATCAATTTTTTGGCTCGGATCTCGGTTTTCGTAATGCATTGCAACGTACATCATGATAGCCAGCTTGTATAAATTGCTTTCCGATTCTGGAACACCTGCATTAGTCAAGTATTCTTGAGCACTATCAATAAGAAGAGTGAGGATGGCGTCATCCTCACTCCCATCGATGCGCAGGTATGTTTTCAGCTCATCTAAATCAGGGAGAGCCATTTGTTACCCTCCCTTATTAGGCTTGCGGTGCAACTTTAGCAATGCGGAATGCGGATTTCAGTTTGATTTGATGATCAAACCAAGCCGTGACAACAAATTGCTCAATACCGGTTGTG
>NZ_JAECVZ010000094.1:0-661 GCF_016055135.1 Thermoactinomyces sp. CICC 10521
TTGGTAGATGTTCAGCATCATGCTCACCTCTGTTTGCAGCTTTGCCGCAGGAAGGGAGAACATCCCCGCCTGCCATGGTCTAGTGAAGGTCTGAATAACGGTAACGGTAATGGATCGTCTGTAAGAATGTTCTCCACCTCCTTTTTGAAACAGAGCGTTTTTGTGAGCAATAAAAAACCTTCACTTCCCCAACAAGAGGCGTGGGCGTGAAGGCTTATGTTAGCACCATGCAGACAGAGTCCCTGAAAAACTGCTCATGCAAAACAAGCAATCTTCAGCGACATCCCAATTTTTCCTCTCGTTGAGTTTTAGCACTGTACAGCATAGGCTATGCCAGCTACATTAGAAAAGACCTTAAGCCGATCTTTCCTGTTGACCCATTGGCGTCTCTCGACATTTTTGGGCAGTAGCGTCTCTCTGTACAGGAGCCTCACCTAACGGATAGGATATTAAATTACTTCACCAATATACAACGCCGGACCATACGAGTCAATCCTCAATTTTCAAGTTGTTTTGCCAAACTCTTTTTCCTGCAACTCGCGCCACAGGATTTTTCCGCTGCTGGTCATCGGCAATGTTTTGACAAATTCAATTTGGCGGGGGCATTTATAAGCAGCCATTCGCTCTTTGGCCCATTAAATAATTTCATCCGGGCTGATGA
>NZ_JAECVZ010000095.1:0-645 GCF_016055135.1 Thermoactinomyces sp. CICC 10521
GTGGGCTTTGGGCGCAGTCGGTCCCAAAGGAGGGCGGCGTAACACCGCTTCCCATGCCCCGACTCGGATTAAATACGTCAGGTTGGAATGGCCGTTGGCAAATTGTTCAATCTCAAGCGGAGCGTTTTCAAGGTCAAAATGATCCCGCAAAAAACGTTCAAGTCTTTTTTCGTTCAATTCTTCCCCCTGGCGGACAGGGATAGTTTCCTTACTCATGTCTCCTCCTTCTTTTCCGGCCAAGAGATGGAGTACGCATTCAATTTGGCCTTCCATCCGTCGGGAATCGGCTCGCTTCGTTGACGGAGGAAATTAAAATAAACCATGACGGATTCCGAACGGGCAATCACTTCCCCGCTTTCGCGATCCAGGATTTGCTGTCCCAGATGTACGCTTCTCGTGCCGATACGCAAGACCCCGGTTTGAATGGTTAACCGTTGGTTGTAATATGCCTGCTGCAGAAAGTCGCAACGGATATGGGCCAGGATAAATGGCCAATCGCTCAGATCAGCAAAGGTTGCAATCTCTTCAAAAAATTCGGTTCTCCCCTGTTCCAAGTAGATGAAATAACTTGTATTATTCACATGGCCCAGCGCATCGGTTTCGCAAAAACGGACTCTTATCTCCGATTCAATCACGGTTCATCCC
>NZ_JAECVZ010000096.1:0-643 GCF_016055135.1 Thermoactinomyces sp. CICC 10521
TCCGGCGGGGCTCCCGTTTCTTTATGATAGTTTGCAGCACTTTATCATGGGAATCATGAGCGCAAAAACGGATTTTCCGACCTGACACAAAAGGAGAATCAATACCATGGAAACTTTGATGCAAAGACTTCAATTTTTTCTCCGGTTTACAAAATCACCGGCTGCAATCGGCAGTGTGACACCGAGTTCAAGATTTTTGGTTCATACTTTGATAAAACCCGTGAATTGGGCCCGGGCTAAAGTAGTAGTTGAGCTGGGAGCGGGTACTGGTGTTGTTACGCTGGAAATTGAACGAAATTTAAACTCCGATGGTCAGGCAGTCATCTTTGAATCCGATCCAAAGCTGAGTCTCTGGCTTAAGCGAAATCACCCGGCGTTGATCCATTGTTCCGATGCCCGTTTCCTGGTGCAGGAACTGGAGAAACGCAGGCTGGGCCAAGCCGATGCGATTATCTCATGTCTGCCGTTTGCCAACTTTTCGGCAACCCTGAGAAGAGAGATCATGGATGGGATAAAAAACGTTCTGGCACCAAACGGTGTTTTTATCCAGTTTCAATACTCTTTACAACTGAAACCGCTTCTGCAATCTTGCTTTCAACAGGTAGACATCCAATTTGTCCCCTTTAATCTTCCGCCTGCTTTT
>NZ_JAECVZ010000097.1:0-289 GCF_016055135.1 Thermoactinomyces sp. CICC 10521
ATGTGAAAGTCAGCGGAATGGCCATGTTCCACGGGCAGCGAATGACGGGCATACTCACTCCTGATGAATCAATGCTCTATCTGATGATGAAGGGAAAAAACAAGAGCGGCGGTGAGCTCACCCTGAAAGTCCGGCAAAATGAACGTTCGCCGCAACGGAATTTCATCTCGATTGATATACGAAAAACGAAACCCAAGATGAAGGTAAAGGTTAACGGAAACAAGATCGACGTCACCTTTGTGGACAAACTCAAGGTTGAAGTGGGAGAATATCCACCGGATCAATTGGA
>NZ_JAECVZ010000097.1:299-624 GCF_016055135.1 Thermoactinomyces sp. CICC 10521
CTTCTGCGATTCTTACCAAACGGATGAATTCGCTTCTCAAGAAAATGCAAAAGGCCCATTTTGACGGATTTGGAGTCGCAAGGCATTTAAAGGCATTTCACTATGAGGACTTCAAGAAGATTGACTTCGAGAAGGAATTCCCCCATATTCATTTTCAAGCAAAGGCGATTGTGGAAATCTCGGATTACGGAATTATTAGTTAGAGAAAAGGGGGGTGCTTTGTTCACTCCTGGCCCGTGTAAACATCAAATGCAAGCCGGGCCAGTTCCCCCAATCCTTTTTGCGCTTCATGGTAGTTCAGTCCTTCGCTGAGCGCCACTAGGAT
>NZ_JAECVZ010000098.1:0-608 GCF_016055135.1 Thermoactinomyces sp. CICC 10521
GGCTGCGAATCAAATACGATCTCCGTTTTTCGTTCTCTGCCATCCAATCCCTTATAAGAAAAGCGGAGTCCTGAATCGAGCACCTGACAGTCCGGTTCCTCACCCCGTTTTCCCGTGCTAAAACCCCGGATGATAAACATATCGGTAAAATCGGCTCCGACGGTCAGTTTGAGCCGGGTGTTTACTGCACGCTGATCCAAATTGACAAAATGAAACGTTTCATATACCACTCCTTCAAAAATCCGGCGACGATGTACCAACTCCAATGACTCCCGCCATAGAATCAGAGAATCTTCGCGCATCACCTCCTTATTGGTATACCGGTATTCGCTTTCTGCGCCCGCCGCTTTTGAACAAAGCGAGATCATGGGAATATCGGAAAGCTCCCAGGAAAAATGATGGAGGAAGCAGGTATCGCGGTAAAAAAGTCCGTAACCACGCGGGCTGTTCACAGGGATATTTCCTTGGCCGTCCGTAAATAAGAAGATATCCTCTTCCTTAATGATGTGGTTCATGATCGGTCTCTCCTCGAAAACGTTTTCAAAAAATGGATCAACTTCAATTTGTACTATTGCGAATAATCAGTTCAGGCTCGAGCACAATCCCTT
>NZ_JAECVZ010000099.1:0-606 GCF_016055135.1 Thermoactinomyces sp. CICC 10521
GGGAAAAGCATCTCGATGGTGTTACTACGGCGGAAAGCAAAAGGGGAAATCGTTGTTCACGGTGGAAATTTGGTTGATGGCCAGAATATTTACTATGTGAATTATTGGTATGAGTTGACAGATCCGCTTTTTGAAGAAGAGGATGAAGAGGGGATTGAAGGGCTGTATCCTTCTGATACTTATTTTGAATTGGTTGATCAAACAAGGTCGGAAGAAAAAGAATACTGTATCACCATTTCCCAATTATCGATTATGCCGGAAAAGGTTTGTGTATCTTGGGATTATATGCTTAAGGCGATCAAGTACTTCTATGATCATGACGGAAAATTAAATCCAGATCAAAAATGGCGTGAGTTTGAAATGTGATTTTTTTATATATCTGTTCCCTCTTGAAAAAGTTCAACAAGAACCAGAGCCAACGAACGAAACGTCGATGACTCCGACTCCATTCAAGAACACCAAACCCGGTCTTTGGGATCGGTTTTACCACTACCTGTAAAAATCTGTGGAATAAAGCAAAACAAACCACTGTTCACGGCTAATATAAAACCTGGGGTCGCTGTCACACCCCGTGCAGTCAGAAAAAGCGATTAAGCAAGCACTTTC
>NZ_JAECVZ010000009.1:0-126872 GCF_016055135.1 Thermoactinomyces sp. CICC 10521
AGTAAATGATCTTGTGGGACCAGGTCTTCTATGTTGACCATCTCTGGATGAAATTCTCTGGATGAATTCGTCCTGAACATAGAAACCTTCCTTCGGAATGTTTTTTTATACCTTTTCAACAAAAAAGGCTGTTGACCTTCTTTGTCAACAACCTCTGTCCAGTAATCCTGGACACTTTTTTGCACAGCTGCAACCCGGCGGCTTCAGGACACGGCAATGTGCAAACTTTTTAAACCATAGAGGAGATTGCTATTGACTGGATCAAGCTGATATCCCTCTTTCAGGGCAATCGACGAATAGCGTTTGAGGAACTCCTCCAAAGCGATTTTCGCTTCCAATCTCGCGAGGGGAGCACCGAGACAAAAATGGATTCCTTTTCCGAACGACAAATGGGGATTGGGATTGCGTCTGAGCTGAAATTCATCGGGATCGGTGAATTTCTGTTCATCCCGGTTTGCCGAACCGATCCAGGCTAATACTATTTGACCCGGCTTAATATGGAATCCGCCGATTTCTGCATCTGTTTTGGCTCGTCGCGGAATAGCCTGCACCGGTGAACGATAGCGCAAGGTTTCTTCAACGGCATGGGGAATCAGGCCGGGATCTCTTTTCAACTCTTCCCAAATTGTTTGGTTTTCCAAAAAACAATAAACCGCGTTGCTGATCAGATTGGTTGTCGTTTCATTTCCGGCGATCAATAAAGTGATGCAAAAGCCAAACAGTTCTTCACTTGAGAGTTTCCCTTCATTTTCTTCCGCTTTGATCAGGGTTGAAATCATATCTTCTTTTAAATTTTTCCTTTTTTCCTCGATAATTTGCGAAAAGTATTCCATCAATTCCTTAATCGCTTTGTCTCTTCGATCTATGGTTTCCTGAATGTCCGCTGTTGAAGACGGACCGGATACAACAATATCTGACCATTCTTTAAATTGCTTTCTGTCACTCGTGGGAATACCCAATAATTCAGCGATCACCATCACGGGTAATGGATAAGAGAAATCCTCGACGAGATCCATATGTGTTTGCCCGCTCACCTTGTCCAAAAGTTCCGTCGCGATCGCTCGGATTCTCGGTTCCCAACCGGCAATCATTTTCGGAGTGAAGGCATGGCTTACCAAAGAGCGCAACCGGGTATGTTCCGGGGGATCCGTGTTAATAATGCTGTGAAAAGGACGTGACTGCTGGAATCTTTTGCTGGAGAAAACATCCTTGTCGGAAATGACCCGGTTTACATCTTCATATAAGAAGACATTCCATACTCCCTGTTTTTGATCAAAATAAACAGGTGATTTCGCTCTCATCTCTTTGTACCAGGAATAGGGATTGTATTTTTCCTCGTTCGTATGAAGCCCTGTGATCTCACTTGTTACAAGTCTTCGGATATCCCGTTGATCCATCGCGATGCCCTCCTCGTTTGATCAATTTAATTCACTGACCGTTCAGTGAAATTATATCGATTTCAGACCGGCCATGTCAACATGCTATATCTCGATTTCGATTAGAACCCGGCGGGCGGCGATGGCGATTGGAAATCAGCCAAAAGAGGATCACAGGTTGGTTTGCCGCTTGTTTATCAGGAATTTCAGGAATATGCCGGGCAAAGCTTCTGTTTGCGCATAACGGCATGGTGGAAAGCAGCGGTGCCGAGTGATATACTATAGAAGGTCGGCACTTGCAAAACGATGCTCCGGGCAATGAGTCCCGGACTCGCATGGTTGCAAGTGTTTTTTCTTATGTATATGGCTGGTCGGGTCGTGGTGCCCATAACTTCCCGACGTTCCTGACGGGGGGCAGGAGGCATCACTCCCCTCCCGATCTTGCTTAATTCTCATCTTCCGGGGCCGGAAAAGAAAGGGGATCACAGTATGAAGCGAAACGAGGAAGGGACTTCTGTTTCTGATAAAAACAATCAGAGTCGGGCCAAACGCGTCCTCGTGGTGACAGCCGTTTCAGCAGAGAGAGAGGCGGTGATGCGCGGTCTGAAAGGTGCAAGCCATGTTGATGTCCTGGTGGCGGGAGTTGGCCCGGTGGCTGCTGCGGCAAGCACGGCGGCGGCATTGGCCCGCACGGAGTATGATTTGGTGGTAAGCGCAGGAATCGGCGGAGGCTTTGCCGGCCGGGCCGAAGTAGGTACGCTCGTTGTCGCGGAGGAAATCATCTGCGCCGATTTGGGGGCAGAGACGGAAGAAGGTTTTTGCGGCCTGGACGAGCTGGGTTTCGGTACTGCGAGATTCCGGGTGGAAAAAGGATTGGTGCTTCGGGTGACGGAGGCCGTGCGTGCGGCTGGTTTGCCGGTTACTGCGGGTCCGGTTCTCACGGTCTCCACTGTGACTGGGACGGCTTCGACTGCGGCCCGATTGGCTGCGCGGGTACCGGGTGCGGCCGCTGAGGGCATGGAAGGCTTTGGCGTGGCGACCGCCGCCCGAAACCGGGGTATTCCCGTCTTGGAGATTCGGGCCATTTCAAATGTTGTCGGGCCACGTGACCGGTCAGCGTGGCGCATTGATGAAGCGTTAGAGAAACTGGCAGCAACGATTTCCGTATTGCAGGAGGTTATCTTATGAGGATTGCTTTTTCTCCATGTCCGAATGATACATTCGTATTTCACGCGTGGGTGCACGGATTGATCCCGGGTGCACCGGAACTGGATGTTACTTATGCGGATATTGATATTACGAACAATTTGGCGGCAGGACCGGACGGATTGGAAGTGTTGAAGATTTCGTGCGCAGCTTTGCCATGGGTGTTGTCCAAGTATGCGCTGTTGCCGTGTGGCGGAGCATTGGGGAAAGGATGTGGCCCGCTCCTTTTGACCGGCGGCAAAAATGATGCTCGTAATCCCGAATCGCTTTCCGGCCGGCGGGTGGCAGTGCCGAGTGAACGCTCGACAGCATACTTGCTGTTCCGCTTGTGGGCTGCCCAACATGTGCCCGGAGGTGTCGGAGAAATTATTGTCATGCCGTTTCATGAGATCATGCCGGCGGTTCGGGACGGGGCGGTTGACGCGGGATTGGTGATCCACGAAGCCCGGTTTACCTATCCTTCCTACGGTTTGTCGATGTTGGTTGATCTGGGCGAATGGTGGGAGAAAGACACCGGATTACCCATTCCGCTCGGAGCGATCATCGCCCGCCGCTCATTGGATGTGAAGGCGATTGCCGATTGGACGAGAGCTTCTGTTGAATATGCCTGGGCGCATCCGGAGGCATCACAGGAATACGTGATGCAACATGCGCAAGAGTTGGACCCCGAAGTGGCCAAGGCGCATATCAACCTCTACGTAAACGAGTTTACGGCCAACCTTGGAGAAGAAGGATATGGGGCGATTTCCACCTTGTTGAGCCGGGCCGCAAAGGAAGGATTGGTGCCTGAAGTGGATTTGTCCCTCCTACGGTAACAAGGGGCATTCTGCTTGCAAATCCCCCAATCGGCAAAGATGGTTGATTGGGGGATCTGTTTGCAGTCCGCAAGCACAGCAGGAAAGAATTTCGGCGCAATCGGGGAAAGAACGGAAGCGTGACCGGAAAGGAAGACCGGCAGCCAAACAGCGGGAACGCTTTCGAAAGATTGACGCTTATTTTGAAAAGATCTTATATTTAGTTGAATGCAACCGTTTTCTCCCATTATTTAGATTGGAAGGTTATGCCGATGAAACCAACAATTAAGGATGTAGCCAGAAAAGCGAATGTTTCTGTTGCTACTGTCTCAAGAGTGCTCAACCACCAGTCGGGTTACTCCGAAGAGACCAAACAAAAGGTTTTACAAGCCATTAAAGAAATGGGTTATCAACCCAATGCCATCGCCCGCGGGCTGATCAACAAGCGGACACAAACCATTGGCGTTCTTTTTCCCAAGTTGTCCAGCATGTTTTCTTCCCAGCTCCTTCATGGCATTGAATACACGGCCCATGAACGGGATCACAGTGTCGTGGTTTGCAACACCGACAAGAACGGGAAACGGACCGTCAAGTATCTTCAGGTTCTGAGGGAGAAACAGGTGGATGGCATCATTTTTACGAGTGAGGTGTTGACGGAGGAATACTTCCGGGTTCTCACGGCGATGAAGATTCCGGTAGTTCTGCTTTCCACCCGTTCGGAGAAGTATCCCTTTCCCCATGTAAAGGTGGATGACAAGCAGGCAGCTTATGACGCAACCCGATATTTAATTCAGCGAGGCCATCGAAAAATCGCCATGATCAGCGGGGATCAAACGGATCCGATTGCCGGGAAACCGAGGATTGAGGGTTACAAGGAAGCGCTGGCTGCTTATGGAATACCGTTTCAAGAGAATCTCCTTGCGTTTGGCAGTTTTGGTTTTCACAGCGGGGTCATGGCCATGGAACAATTGCTGCAGTCAAAGGTTGAGTTTACCGCCGTTTTTGCAGCCAGCGATGAGATGGCTGTGGGGGCCATGTCTGCAGCCTTCCGGCACGGGATCAAGGTGCCGGATCAACTTTCCGTCATCGGCTATGATAATCTGCGGCTTGCGGAAATGACCACTCCTCCTTTGACCACGGTGGCACAACCGTTGTTTGAGATGGGAAAGCAGGCGGCAGAAATGCTACTGCAAATGATTGAAACAAAAACGGAAGTGCCGGGACGGATTTTACCTCACGAGATTATCGAACGTCAGTCTGTGGCCCGGGTCTGAACGATCGGAAGGACGAAGACCGGTCGGGAGACAAAAAGCCCTCTTCGCAGAAGCGTGATCCCGCTGCAGAAGAGGGCTTTTTGTGTGTTGAAGGTTTGTCCGGGTAGAGAATGCGATTAATATCACAACGAAAATCTTGCTGACTTTAACATTTGGTGCGCTTGCTTTCAATCTGTCCGGGATTTACGGGTTGATTGGAAAAAGGGTATACGGGTTTGACGGGCTTCCTTGGCCTGGCTCTCTATGCTTAAACATGCTCGCTTTTAATGGCTGATCAAGTGGGAGTTCACCCATTTTAACAGTTCATCGACCGCCTTCATGTAGCCGCCTGCTTCGCGGAAGGATTTGCTGATTTTCTGGCTGTTCCGTTTGTAGACAGGATTTTTTAATACTTCCTCAACGGCATTCCGCAGTTTTTCGGCATCCAAAGTTTGATGATCGAGAACCACTCCGGCGCCCAATTCTTTGGCCCGGCTTGCCACGAAGGGTTGGTCGTTCACCAGCGGCAGCATCACCAGAGGAACCCCGAAGTACAAACCTTCGTTTGTGCTGTTCATGCCGCAGTGAGTGATAAAAGCATCGCTGTGGCGCAGTACATCGAGTTGCGGAACATAGTTGCGAACGATAAAGTTGTCGGGAATCGGGCCCAGATCCGAAGCGGACAACTGTTTCCCGATGCTGAGCACCACTCTGGCGTCGAGATCCTGCAACGCTTCAATACAGATCTTATATAAATCCGGACGATTGTTCACGATCGTGCCCAGAGCCATGTACACGACCGGGCCGTCTTTCAGTTCATCGAGCGGAAAGTCACCCTGATCCTTACGGTCAGCAATCGACGGACCCACAAAGAGATAATTGTCGCCAAAGCGATCAGAATCCGGCTGGAAATACTGGGATGTGAAAACGATGTTGAGATCGGCTTCGCACAACATGGCCTGCCGTAAGTCGGGAATGGAGATGGAATATTTCTGTTCTAGCCGAGATTTGCGCTCTTCCATCTCCTCTTTCATTTCTTCCATTGCTTTCAGAAATTCCGAGCCGCGCTGCTTCATGATTTTTTCAAAGAAATTGGAATCCCGGTTAGAGACAAAAATAGTCCAGATCGAAACAGAAGGAAGTTTTTTCATTTCAGAGATCCATTTTCCGGGCAAACTATTGGCATCATAGATAATGTAATCGTAAGTTTCCGACTCAATCTCTTTCAAAATGTCATCCGTGACCCATTCCATCATTTCGAACATCTTCGGCATTCTTTTGGCGAGAAGGCCCATCATATTTCCCGTATTTTTCATCATGTCGTTTGCTTGGCTGAAAAATTCGCGCATGAGCGTTTCCGCTTTTTCGGAGATAGGGCGAAATTCCGCTCCGGTGGTTTCAATTTTGTCTTTATACATGCTGTTCGCATAGTAGATGATTTCTTCACCGCGGTTAACCAGTTCGCGCACGAGCCCGATGGACGGATTTACATGTCCTTCGCCCAAAGGATTAATGAATAACGCTTTCGACACATAGATCACCTCATCATTTTGTAACCTAATAACTTTGCTATAAAGATATTGGGGAATAAAAAACAGGTTATGCTCCAAGATTAAATCCTTGAGCATCCCCCTCTTAAAAAAACTTTGCAGTAAAGTTATTTTGGTATAAAGTTATATTAAACCCAATCTGTATGAGTTGCAATTGGCTGAATGAGAAAAATATAACAAATTTGCAAACACGGTCTGTAATTTTTCTCATAATCAAAAGGGGGTGATTGAATGGGGAATGAGGAAAAGAGGTTTGATCCGCAAATCCAAAGAATTGATCAGATTACCGAACGTATCGGCCGTTATGTCGGAAGTCGGTTTGCCGGTCAGGAGGATTCATTCCAACCTAAAATCACGCCGGTAAAATTTATTTTGCTTCGCACAGTCTATCTCAACCAAAGATGCATGGTTGCCGATCTCTCGCGTGAAGTAAATTTAACTTCGGGTGCAACCACGCTGGCCCTCAACCGGCTGGAAAAAGAAGGCTTGATCCGTCGGCAGAGGGATCAGGCCGACCGGCGCATCGTCTGGGTGGAATTGTCGGAAGAGGGGGAAGCGCTGGTGGAGAAAATTTTGTGGCAACGCCAGCAAATGTTCAAGCAGATGCTAAGTGTTTTGACAGAGGATGAACAGGACTTATTTATAAAGTTATTGGAAAAAATTTCTTTTAAACTGTGTGGGCAGAAATAAGATTGTGTGATGCCTTCATTTTTTGAAACGGTTTTCATGTGTTTATTGAGGGAAATCGAGCATGTTGATTTAACCGATCCTGTATGTTCAATGGAGGGATTTTTGCAAGCGAGCGGTTCTTGCCGTCGCCGGGAAGTATAAGCGCCGTACGGAGGGGAAAATACGTATCAGATGCTTTACCGGAGGGATCAGGGAGTTTCGTCCGCACCCGGCGTTTCTCCGGCAAGACGACAAGAGTCCGGGGCTCAAAAATCTCCTCTGTTCTCCTCTGATATGATGCCTAATGATTATGAATAAACTCTTTCAGCACAATAGCATGGTTTTGCTGCTCGTTTTTGGCTGCATAGACCAGGGTGACATCTTGTTTTTCCAACATTTTGATCACTGTTCTCACGGCATTTTGTTTTTCCGGATTTGACTTGAGCTCTTCGAGATAACGATGTTGAAATTCAGCAAAACGTTCAGGCTGATGGCCGAACCATTTCCGCAATTCCGGACTGGGTGCAATCGTTTTGAGCCAAAGATCGATCTTCGCCGCCTCTTTTTTCACGCCGCGCGGCCACAGACGATCCACCAGAATGCGGAAGCCGTCTTCCGGTGCTGCGGTTTCATATACCCTTTTCATTTTGATTTTGCCCAACCAATTTTCCTCCTCTCCGTTTATATTTAATTTTATCTTAAGACACCGGTGAATAACATTCCTGCGTCATTGGGCAAATATGCTATGATAGTGAATAAATAAGGAGTCGAAATTTTCGCGTTTGAAACATCCGGTCATAATATTTTTACTATTTGTTATTTTTTGTGAACAGTAAACAAAAATATTTGCGGAGGGAAGCTGTCAGTGAAAAAGGTCGTAACGGTCAATGTCATTGTCGCTCTGATCATTGTGGGATTGGGGATTGGCGCTTGGTATTATGCGACGAACATCATGAATTTCATCATAACTGAGGATGCCCAAGTACAAGGGGATCTCAGCACCATCAGTGCACCGGCAAGTGGAAAGATTGTCAAATGGAATATAAAAACGGGAGACACCGTCAAAGAAGGGGACGTGATTGCCGAAATCGTTGCGGGAAATACAGAGATTACGGATCTGCCCGAAGAAGTTTCCGTAATAGAGACCATTCCCGTCACCGCACCGGCTGATGGAACGGTGATTCAAAGCGATGGAAGAGAGGGGCAAGTCGTCGCGGCCGGTACGCCGCTGGTCATTACGGTTCAGCTTGATCAGTTGTTTGTCACAGCCAATATTGAAGAAGGGGAGTTGAAGGGGCTGAAGACAGGCCAGGATGTCGATATCACTTTGGATGCGTTTCCCGGGCGAACGTTCAGCGGGAAGGTCCAGCAAATCGGCCTGGCGACCGTTTCCGTCTTTTCCCTGTTTCCGTCCGAGAACACCAGCGGCAACTACACCAAAGTGACACAAAAAGTGCCGGTGAAAATCCGTTTTGATTCCGTGGAAAAAGGAATGGTTCCCGGACTGAATGCAACGGTGAAAATACATAAATAACCGGGAGAAAGGTGGAAGCTCGTTGGATAACGCGGATATGAAAAATCGCGGCCTGATCTTGGCCACACTGTTGATCGCCGTTTTCATGGCGGTATTGGACAGCAGCATTGTCAATGTATCGTTGCCGAGGATGATGCAGGTATTCGGGGTGAACACCGATGAGATTCAATGGGTTGTGACGGCTTATGCGCTGGTGGTGGGAACAATCATCCACATTACCGGTTATTTGACTGAACGTTTTGGCTATAAACGGATTTTTATGATTGCCCTGTTTCTGTTTACTTTGGGTTCTCTTCTCTGCGGGCTGGCCTGGAGCAACCCGGTCATGGTTCTGTTCCGCATAGTTCAGGCCATCGGCGGGGGCGCCTTGATGCCCGTCGTGCAAGCCCTGATCTTTCGCATGTTCCCGCGGGAAAAAAGAGGGCAGGCGATGGGGATATTCGGAATTGCCATCATGTTTGCCCCCCGCCATCGGACCAACATTAAGCGGTTATATCACGGAGTATTTAAATTGGCGCCTGATCTTCTTCATCAATGTCCCGATCGGTGTGGTTGTTCTGTTTCTGGCTGCGGCTGCCATGCGGGAAATGGAGCATTATACCGAGCAAAAATTTGATTTGTCACTTCAACAGCCGGTTTTTCCACTCTGCTGTACGGAATCGGAAATGCGGCGGACAAAGGCTGGTCCGATCCGGAAGTTATGGCGTTTATCGGTTTCGGAGCCGTCTGTTTGCTCTTTTTCATCCTCATTGAATGGAACAAGAAAGAGCCGATGCTGAGGATACAGGTTGTCAAACACGGTGTATTTTCCCTGACGCAGGTTGTTCTCAGCATTGCCAGCGTCATCTTGTTTGTGCCTCTGTTTCTCTTTCCTATCTTTTTGGAAAATATCATGGGTTTGTCTGCGGTTCAGACCGGCCTGTTGCTTTTGCCGCAGGCGCTGGTTACGGGTTTGATGATGCCGATCGCGGGAAGGCTCTATGACCGGATCGGCGCCAGGTGGCTGGCTGTTGCCGGGTTTGCCGTAACTGCCTTCTCAATGTATCTGACCACATCGCTGGATGTGAATACCCCGTTTTCCACGATCATTTTATGGCTGGTGCTGCGGGGATTGGGCATTTCACTGGTGATGATGCCCATTACGACAGCCGGGCTTAACGCGGTTCCAAATGAGCTGGTGAATCAGGCGACGGCATTGAGCAGCACGATCCGCCAGGTTGCGATGTCATTTGGCACCGCCTGGGCAACTTTGTTATATTCTCATCGCATCGCGTTTCATGCCGCTGCCAATGCAGATCAGCTCAATGTTTTTTCACCGACCGGCCAAATGGTCTTCAGCCAAATTCAGCAGCTGTTTATGACGATGGGACAACCCATGGCCGAAGCCAGGCAATCCGCCATCGGCTATCTAGCGGGACAAATCCGGATACACTCAATGGTTCAGGGGATGAGCGATGTCTTTTATGTCACGGTTTGGCTGGCGGTTGCAGCCTTGATCCTGGCTTTGTTCATTGCGGAAAAACGGCCGGAAGGTTCTCAGCCTGACGGGTCTTCGTTACAGGAAACGGCATAATCACAGTTTTCAAAGAAAAGCCCTGAAATGAACATAAGGCTTTTACTCTGGACGATCCATCGGGTAAAAGCCTTATGTGCGTCAGGCCGGTCCCTCACTGCGCGGGGAGTATGTTGGTTTATTCGGTGATGCCCAGACTGCGCTTATATGCAAAGATCTCATCGACAGCTCGTTGGTATCCCCCTGCCGCACGAAACGAATTTCCGATTTTCCGGCAAACATTGCGGAAGGAAGAATCCTCAAGTATGCGCTCCGCTTCCTTTCTGAGACCGGCGGGAGTCAGCCCTTCCTGTTTTAATTGAATCCCCGCACCCAGATTCGCCACACGCTGTGCTATCAGAGGTTGATCGGCGCTTTGAGGAATCACAATTAGCGGTACACCGTAGTAGAGTCCTTCGGACGTGCTGTTCATGCCGCCGTGTGTGATGAACAATTTGGCACGCTGCAGGATTTCCAACTGCGGTACGTAATTGCGGACAACAAAATTCCCGGGAATCTCCCCCAAGTCTTCGATTCGCGTCTGCCTGCCGACGGATAAAATGACCGTATGTTTCGTATCAGCAAAAGCTTGAATGCAGAGTTTGTAGAAATCCACTGCTTGATTGATCACCGTGCCAAGTGATATGTAAATCAGACTGCTTGTGTCCAGCTCGGAAAAATCAAACCGGACGTGCGATCGTGGAGCTATGGATGGCCCGACGAACTTGTACGTTTCGTCAAAGCTCTCTCCTTCGGGCTGGAACTGCTTTGTCGTGTAGACAATGGTCAATGGGGCGGGATTGCAGAACACCTCGTAAGCAGAGCCGATTTTCACGCGGTATCTCTTTTGCACGGAACTGACCATTTGTTGAAAGTCTTGTTGCACACGTTCATTGATTTCTGCAGGTAGACGGCGTGAAAAGTGATCCAGCATACGGTCAAAAGTGGTCTGTTGGAACGCAAAGCTCGTGCAGGAGTTGATTGCCGGCAAGTTGAGTATTTGTGCGAGTAAACGGCCACACCCGAACATTGAATCGTGAATCATGTAATCGTATTGCTCTCCCTTTGTTTGTTCCAAAACGGCAGGGATCACGATATCGGTTGTGCGCAAGAGGCCGTTCACTCTGGAAAGCAGATGGGATCTTCCGCCCTTCAGGAACGCTTTGACAAACTTCTCGGTGTCAAACGTACGTACCGAAGCGCCTGTCTCTTTAATTCGATCACGCATGTTTTCCGTGGTAAAATAGACAACCTGTTCACCACGGCGGATGAGTTCACGAACCACGCCGAGAGTGGGGTTGATATGTCCTTCTGCTCCTGCGTTGACAAATAAAACACGTGCCATGAAATCATCACCTTTCGAGGGATGTGTGCCTTTGTGTGTGCCTTTCCCTTAAAGCATACCATTTCTTTAATATTGATATTTCAGTCTGAAAAAATGAAAAAAGAGATGATTCCCGCTTAAAACACATATGGGAACATCTCCAATACACCCAGGGACGTTGGCTTAACCTTACTTACGCAAAATCTCTTTCAGTTTCAAGTATTCTTCTTCGCTTATTTCATGGTTGATCAAGCGGCGCTTCAGGATCTCCTCCGCCTCAAGCCGGCCGTCGAAACGGTTGTAACAGTAACAGCGTCCGTAACGGCGGAATGAAATAATGCGGAAGATCAGGAATGTTGCAAACACGATACAGAAAAAACCAAACGGGAAAATTAAAGGGAAGAAATGAAAATCATGATTTGCAGCTAAAAACATGTAATCACCTTCTCCTCAGGATTGCGGTATTTTGTCCGCCGGGTGTCATGTGAATAAGATACCTTTTACCGATCACAGATAAATCGGATGAAAAGTCACAAACTGATCACGAAGCGGTCATAATTCAGCAGAGCGCCTGATCCTGGCTTGTTTGCTGTGTTAAGATGAAGGTGCTTCGCTGCAATTCCGTTACGATGGGGGGTTATGATGAACAGCAAACAAACCGTTTTGGTTGTCGATGATGATAAAGCGATTGTGGAGTTAATGCGGGATTTTTTGGAAGATGAAGGTTTTCGTGTCGAAGAGGCGTACGATGCCGAAGAGGCGCTTCGCATTTTGCGGCATTCAACCGTGGAGTGCGTGCTTCTGGATGTGATGATGCCTGGCCGGAGCGGATTTGAGCTGTGCCGGGAGATTCGGCGGACAAGCGATGTTCCGATTCTGTTTTTAAGCGCGCGCGGTGAAGATGTGGACAAAATCCGGGGACTGGGAATCGGCGGGGACGATTATATCGTCAAATCCGCCACGCCGGTGGAAGTGGTGGCGCGGGTAAAAGCGGTGCTTCGCCGCTATGGCAAACAGAGGATTCCCCAGGCAGCCGTTCGCCGGTTTGGCCACCTCACGCTTGATGTCCGGGCCCATGAAGTTCGGGTGAACGGCCATCCGGTATCCCTGACACCCAAGGAGTTTGAAACGCTGCTCTTACTTGCGGAACATCCCCGGCAAGTATTTACCTATGAGCAACTCCTTGACCGTTTCTGGGATGGTGTGGGTGATAAGCATACGGTGATCGTCCATATGGGCAGGATTCGCGAAAAAATCGAAGCCGATCCCAACCATCCCAGACTGATTGTCAATGTATGGGGTGTAGGATACCGTTTTGAAGGAGCGCATTAAATGAGAACGATGCGGATTCGCAAATTCATCTTTGCCGGCCTGTTGTCGGTGATCATTTTGTCCCGGCTCTTTTATGGGATTCTCGGGTTTGTCATCCAGCCGATTGTCAGCCACCAGACGCAGACGAAAGCGGCGCTGGCGGACAGGGCGATCCGGGAAATCACGGGCAGTGTGGACAAATGGCGGAACGCGGACTGGCAAAAAACGATTCAAACCAAGTTCAAAGCTTCAGGAATCGCCGTTTCCATCACCGATCCGTCGGGAAAGAAGATTTTTCAGACGGGTCCGTATAATCCGAAGCAATTTAACAGCCAACAGGTCATGGTCATCGAAGACGGAAAAATGCGGGGGACGGTCAAGCTGTTTGTTTTTAACCATAATCAAATTTATGGCATATTATCGGCGGTCATTGCCATGATCCTCGCCATCATCTTCAACCGCTGGCTGATGGGGCGATATGTGCTGAAGCCGCTTGCTGCGATGAGTTCCGCAGCCAGACGGATTGCCGAAGGTGATTTGGATTTTCGGATCCCGACCTCCCGCGTAACCGAAGTGGCGGATGTAAGGGCTGCTTTTGAGGCGATGGGAGAAGGATTGAGGAAATCGCTCAAGCGCCAGGCAACCTTGGAAGAAGAGCGCCGTTTCTTTCTCACTGCCATCGCGCACGACCTCCGCACGCCGTTATTCGTGCTGCGGGGCTATTTGCTCAGGCTTGAGCAGGGGAAAGCGGAAACGGCGGAAAAAGCGGCCAGGTACTTAAGTGTCTGCAGGCAGAAATCAGAACAGATTGAGCGGCTGGTCTCTGATCTTTTCGTTTACGCGAAAACCGAATATATGGAACAAATGGATGTGAATAAACGTGAACCATTTGATTTTGGACTGTGGATGAAGGAGATGATCGAACATTACCGATTGCTCGCCCAGGCCAAGAATGTGGAAATCGTTGATGAGAGCGGAGAGGAAACGGCGTGTCCGGTTCAAGGCGATCCGCATTTGCTGGAACGGGCTGTCGGCAATCTCCTCGACAATGCTTTGCGTTATACACTGGCGGGCGGGAAAATCACGGTGAAGTGGTACAGGAAAGGAAATCAGGTATGTTTCACCATCAGCGATACAGGGCCGGGAATTCCCGAACAGGATCTGCCGCATGTATTTGAACCCCTCTACCGGGCGGAAAAATCGAGAAACGCCGAAACAGGCGGAACCGGAATGGGACTGACCATCGCCAAACGCATCTTCAAAGCCCACGGTGGCGATCTCACGGCCGCAAATCGGGCTGATGCCGGAGCAGAGTTTAGCGGTTGGCTTCCCCTTGGAGAACCGATCCATGTTTTCCGGAAATGATAACGATCGCAGAAGAAACCTTGGCTGGATACTGCACACCGCCCGGATCCGCTTCCTGGGCTGCCGTGTCCCCGACGCATCAGAAACACAAGTGGCACAAGGGGATGATCGATTACCGGACAGCAGAGGGGGAGCGATTGTACAGAGCCGGACGAAATGGTGTCTGCCACTGTGATATTCACCAGCCAAGGCCCTTGAGGCGCGCGGAAGCCGAGCACATGCAAAATCGGTAACGAGAGGTCCGGGGTCGGACGAGGCCTTTTCATTATGCAGGAAAATTGAATGTTCTCGTGTGGACCTTCACGATTGATGAACAGTCGTGTGTTTTGAAAATGCGGCCGTCGTATAATTTACTATTTAGCTATATGGCTATATAATAATATTATGAACAGCCAGCAGAAAGCAATAACGGTTGGTGAACTTGTATGAATGAAAATGTATTTAAAGCGATGGCCGATCCGACGCGCAGGAAAATCATTGAATTATTGAAGGAAGGGCCCAAAACAGCCGGTGAGATTGCGACCCATTTTTCGCATGCACAACCGACCATCAGCCGTCATTTAAACGTGCTCAAAAATGCCAATCTGGTTGCAGACCAGCGAAACGGCACGTATATCATCTACCGGCTGAACACGACCGTGTTACAAGATTGGCTTGCGTGGCTTTTAGAACGCTTTGGAGGTAGTGGAAACGATGATGAAGAGTAAAGCGATTCCTTGGTGGGGTTGGGCTGCATGGATCTTGGTGATGGTATTGACAATTTTGGCTTATCCACATCTTCCGGCCGAAGTTCCGACGCATTTCAATTTGGCAGGGCAACCGGATCGATTCAGGCCGCGCCTTGTTGCCGTTCTCATTCAACCCGGAGCCATGTTGCTGGTTATTCTCTTATGGCATGTGCTTTGGAGAATCGATCCGAAAAAGAAAAACTACCGGGAATTTTGGCCCACTTACCGGTATATCGGCGGCATTACCGTCGTCTTTTTCGGATTGATCGCTCTCTGGTCTCTGGCCAGTGCCTTAAACATCGGGATTCCGCTGAAATTCGTGCCTGCGATGATCGGCCTTCTGATTCTTCTGTATTCAAATGTTTTGCCCCGGCTTCAACCCAACTGGCGAATTGGCATCCGGACGGCGTGGACTCTTTCCAGCGAAAGAAGCTGGCTTCGTACGCATCGGCTGGCGGGGAATCTGGGCATTCCCACCGGTCTGCTGATCATCGTTCTCGCATGGGTCCTGCCCTCCTCCATGGGGAACTGGGCCGTGCTGGGCCTGATTCTGTTGTGGTTGCTGATCGCGGTTGTGGCCTCCTATTTTTACGCCAAACCACCAACCATTTCCGATGATTGAGCTGCCGGTGGATGAGCGGGGACTCTCAGTTTGATTACACGCCCGAAAACAGGAGTCCGGCGGGATTGGTTTTTTCCAGGTCGTTGCGGAAAAACGCCAATCCCCTTCTGCTTAAGTTGGCCGCAGCCTCTGAAGGACTATTTGTCCTCCTTGGGTATACGATTTTCTCCTGCTTGTTTTTTTATATAAAATCCTCCTCCGATTTCCTCGTATTGATCCTTGTTTTTGACCGGGCAGAAATTACAACGACCGCCCGGTCTTTGCTTGTAGCATTCCAGGCATTTAATCGGTTTCTCCACGGTGATCCGCCCCTTGTCCCGCTGCAGCTGCGTTTCTGTATTGTTTTCAGGATGGCAGAAAACGATTCGCCGTGTCAATTCATTAAAAAAACTCCCCGGCCGGTTGCAGGGAGCGGATCAGCTTAAACGTCTTGATTCGCTTTGATCAATTTAACGGAACAAGCGGTTAAAATGACAAACAGAAGATCGATCAACAAAACAGTATCGGTCGGATGATCATTCATGACCATGACTCCCAGCATCGCCCCCATCAAGCCACCCATGATTCCCGCCAGCATTCCGTCGATGACAGCGATCAGGCCATAGGGTCGTCCGGTCAAATAACCAACAGCCAAACCGAAAAGCGTCGCGACGGCGGTTGGCACAAACATGGTCATCTGCATGATTCCCAAGACTGTACCTGTCGTCAAACCGGACATCGTGGCGTTCGTCATCGCCGTCATCATGCCTGACATACAAGGGATTTTTCCTCTGTTTTTTGAGGCCAGACAGACCAACAAGCTGCTCAGGAGCACCGCCAGAACAAGGGAAGCGGCGTGAACGGCCAGTGGCAGCGCATCCGGGGTTGCTTGAGAGGACATGGAATGCATACGGTAATATTCAACCTCCTGTTCTTGTTGGAGAGCATGGCTGCTTCCAATCATTTAATAGTATGAATCATGATTATTTTATATAACTTTCTCTTGGACCGGTATAGCCCGAAAGAGTTATAAATGCGACCCAAGTTGAGAATGGACAAGACTGTTTCTGAATTTTACCGGTCGGTGGTATACTCAGATTGATGGTATCGGGAGGGGAAAGAAATGGAAGAAAATAACGGGCAGGCGCGAAACTGCCCCATCTGCGGCCGGGACAACGCGTGTGGTTATCTTTCGCGGCCGCCGCAGGAAAGTTGCTGGTGTACCGCTGAAACTTTTCCGCCGGAAATCTTTGGGCTTGTTCCTCCGGAGCAGTTGCATCAATCGTGCATATGCAAGGAATGTCTCACAAACTTCAGGAGGAAAGTTAAACCGGAAAACGGGATTTGAGGTTTTTGTCAAGTGGAGCAAGGAATTTATAATAGTGGGTAACGGCTGTCTGGGCTGCCTGAGCTGAACATGTACATAAGGGGGGATCACAGGTGAAAAAAGGTGTTTTCTTTTTGATCCTGGGAATTGTCTCTATTTTCATAGTTGCTTGTAACACAAATCAAGTGGTCATCAAGGATGAAGCGAAAGCTCCTTCCGGCGCGGAGGCAACCAAAAAGGATGAAATGAAAATCCCCTTTCCGGACGGTGCTTCGGAAACAGGGGATGGAAAGCTGACGATCCAAACAGCGGACGGTGAAGCTGCGGACGGAGACATTCCGGTTCTGATGCTGGGGGAAGATGATCTGACCGTACAAACAGGATTTACAATTGAAAACTTTGCTGATGATAAAGACGTTTTTATTTTTGTGAATAAGCGCTGGTTGCAAACGGAGCACGGGGGCAAGATGTTCCAGGGAACACTGGCTCTGGAAAAAGACCCGAGCATGCTCAAGCCCGGTACATATACGGTCACTGCCGTTCAATATGAGGGAAATGACCCGGTTCACGGGAAAGTGATTGAGTTTCACCAGGCGAAGTTTGCAGTAAAAGCGGGTCAGTAAGGGGCAACACCTTAAAGCGAAAAAAGAAACCCTCGTCAATCTTGGCGAGGGTTAAATTTTAAGCTCATCCAGACACTGGCCAGTGAGGAGACGATGAGTGCATACCCCATCCATTGCAGGTGGCCGGGACTTATTTTCGTGCCGAATACCAGTCCCAGCAGAACCGACGACAGGATGCAACCCATATAGCGGCATGTTTGAAAAAGTCCGGACGCCAAACTGGTCATTGAGGGAGGGGCGACCATCAGCAGGGCAGATTGCAGGCATACGTTCGTGATTCCGTAACTGAGGCCCATGATCGCCAAAGCAAAGGCCATCCCATACAACGGCAGGTGAACGAAGACAAAGGTTAACAGCAAAGCTCCGCCAACCATCAAGAAAGAGCTGATGATCAGAGGGGTTTTTACGCCGGAACGGTCAATCCATTTTCCCATCACCGGATAAATCAAGGCACCGAATCCGGCATTGAACAGCATGAGCAGCCCGCTTGTTTTCACATCCAGGTTCATTGCCTCCTGAAAGTAGGTGGGCAACCCAAAAAAAATCGAGTAGTTATAAATGTTCAAGACGATAAACTGAAGGTAAACCCAGCTCAGCAAGGGGTTGGTTTTAAACAGCCGAAGCTGTATAAACGGTTTTTCCACGTGAAGTTCGCGGTAGATGAATCCGGCGAGCAGGAGAATTCCCAGAATTCCGGACAGCGGATGGGCTTGGGTTTTAAAGGAAAGCAAAAACCAGAGCAAGAAGACCATGGAGGCCGCAAATAACAAGATTCCGGGCAGATCCAGTTGTTTCACTGTTTGCCGGAAGGAGGGCCGCTCCTTGTCGCGGTCGGGCGGCAGGTAGAACCAGCCCAGCAGGAGACTGATCAAAATGACCGGGATGTTCACCGTAAAAATCGCCGGCCAATCGCCCAGATCAATGAGAAATCCGCCGATGGTGGGACCGAAGGCGGCGCTTCCGGTGGCGAATAAAGAGATGATCGCCAAGGCGGAAGCCTGCTTTTCCGTGATATATTCCCGGATCATGCCCATGCCCGAGGGGTAAATGGAACAACTGCCAAAAGATTGGATCAGCCGGGCCAGGATGAGAATGAGAAAAGTCGGGGCCCACGGAGCTGACAAAGCCGACAGGGCGACCAAAAGCAAACCGATGAGAAAAATATTCTTGCGGCCCAGTTGATCACCGACTTTGCCCATAACGGGCTGACCGATGGCGCTGGCCAGATAGTAGGAGGAGATCAGCCAGGAGACCGTCGTAAATGAAAGGTGAAAATCCTGCTGAATGCGGTGAAGGGCCATGGAAATCATTGACGAGTTAAGCGGATTTAGCAAGGTCCCCGATGCGATGGCGATGAGAAAGAGGAGGCGGTTCGGTTTTTTGCCGTTCATTTTGTTTCACCACGGACAGTAAAAACAGTGATAAAAATGAAGTTCTCCATGTTTTCGATCTCCTTTGTCAGTGATGGAAAAACCCCCCTTAAAGGGATGTCAGAACGATTTCGGGCCCTTTAAGGGGAGTACTTTAAAATTCTATTTTTTTTGCTGCATTTGGCGCAGCATTTTCCGGTACTCATCATCATCGATGTGATCTTTTTTTGCTGGTTTTTCCGGTTTTGTCATCGCGGACAAACCACGTCGCAGCGCTTCGCGGTATTCCTGGTCTGTCTGCCTGGAAATCTCTTGTTTGGTAGAGGTTGTTCTCGGAGCCACCTTGGTTTTTGTCTCCACCTTGGGCTTCGATTGATCCATGGCCGCCGCGGAATCCGGTTCTTCTGCGGAAACCGGGTCCGGTTTGGACTGGAGGGTGGGATTCTCAGCTGATGTCACTCTTTTTTTGTCTTTGTCTTTGTTTTTGACAGCTCTTACGTTAAAGATAATCAAAAAGAGAATCCCAACCACCATTAAGAGAATGATGATTACTAATCCCATCGATTTCACTCCTGACGTTATTGGATCAAATGAATTAACCGTGAAGTTTTTTTGCTACTTCCGCTACACGGCGCCCCAATGCACGTCCAAGAGCCTGGTCTGATTCGGTGGGCATATTTTTTGGTGCATCTTCGCTGTCTTCCACCGGACAGGTTACCGCCACCCCATAGTATGAGCCATGCAAAACGTTTTCCGGCACGTTGCTCGGCAGACCGACAATGATCATTCCGTTATGCATCATCGGGGTGATCAAGTTCCACAGCGTCATTTCCGCACCGCCGTGCAAAGTGGCCGTGGTGCAGAAGGCGGCGCCCACTTTTCCAACCAGTTTTCCGGCTGCCCACAGGTATCCCAGCTTGTCGATCCAGCTTTTTAAGCCGGCGCTGATGGTGCCAAAGTGACCCGGGCAACCCCAGATCAGGGCATCGATATCATGCAAATCGCGAACGTCCGCTTCGTTCACATGTTTGACGAACACTTCTGCACCTTCAATTTCCTGTGCGCCTTGTCCGATCGCCTTGGCCAGTACCTCTGTATGTCCGCTTTCGCTATCGTAAACCACGTATACTTTCATCGCAAAAACTCCCCTTATGTCAGATGTATAGTTCTACTATTTGATTTAGTAAACAGGTTTTATTCTAACATGATCTTACGGGTTGCGAAAGAGTGAACGGGAACTGTTTCTGAATTATACAAAAATTGATGGGTGAATGGCAGAAAAAAGGGGGGTTTTGGCGAAGGGGCATTTTTTTCACTCAACCTTGACGCGGACTTTAAATATACCGTTGTATCCGTATCCTTTCCGGTTCCAGACGGGTTCCATCGGCTGGGTTCGCCCCTCTGAATCAGTCGCGCGTGACATGATGGTAAATTCTCCTTCACATTTGGCTTCCCATAAGAACTCCCAAAAAGTCCAAGCGTAGGGGTGCTGCGGTTCTGAGTGCAATGTTGCCGGGTGCCAGGATCGGCCGTTGTCCGTGCTTATCTCCACCTTTACAATCCTTCCTTCTCCCGTCCAGGCAAATCCTTTGATTTTGTTTATTCCCTTTTTCACTACATCATAGTCTTGCGGCTGCTGAATGATTGAATTCACTTTCATCGTTGTGACCGGGGTTTTGCCTTCATCTGTATCGTCATGGGGGTAGTAGACGTAATCTTCTGTCTGGAAAAAACCTTGAAAGGGGTGGTCGATGGCTGTTATTTTCGAAAGCCATTTTACGGAAGCCATGGCATACCAGCCGGGGACGATCAAGCGAAAGGGGTATCCGTGTTTGAAGGGAAGGGGTTTTCCGTTCAATTCATAAGCAATGATGGTATCCGAGTGCAGTGCCTTTTCCACCGGCAGGCTGCGGGCATAGGAGGTTCCGTCGGGGCTTTGGTCAATGGCCGAAAAGACGATTTCTGTTGCCGTCGTTTTGAGCCCCGCCCGTTTAAGAAGAGAGGCAAGAGGCACTCCTTTCCACCGGCCCTGACTGATGGCCCCCTTCTGCCATTGAACGCCGTAGACCCTGGGTGAGTAAGATGTTCGCCGGTTGCCGGCACACTCCAAGGGAACGACAAGGGTTTTGGACGGCCATGACAACAAATCTTCATAGTCCAGCGTCAAAGGATGATCGACCAGCCCGTTGAGATGAAGGGTGGCGGGAATGTCGGCGGCAGAGGGATAAGGAAAGTGATTCCGTTTATACATCAATTCCACCGGAGTGATCCAGTCTTCCACAAAATGAACCGGTGTTTCCTGATTTTCGGGATTGAGGCTCACTGTGAGCGGATAAGGATGGTTTTTTCTGCCGTTTTGTTGATTCATTTTTCATTCCTCCTGACAAGCGTATTGTTCAATTTTTGAGAAGAGGCAACGGAGAAAGTTGACCTGGATTTCATCTTTCTGATCCATGGCGTCATGGAGACAGGAAACGATGACCGTTTTGAGGAAGCGATATTCCGCCGGCGTGAAGAGAATGTCGGGAAATCTGATTTTGCCCAGAATGGAAGTGATCAGGGATTGTTCCTCACGACACACATGGATTTTGATTTTTTCCAGATGCCTCAGCAGAAAGTATCGTTCTTTCAAATTGATGTAACCCATCACGTTCACCCTTTCAAAATGGAACGAACCAAGGTGTCAAAAACAGCATATTCTGAAGATGATCAATCAGACATTAAATCTTGACTAATTAAGTAAATATTGTAAAGAAAGTGATCATTTCCGTTTGATGGAGGGAAGAGAAATGGATTTTTTAAGGCAGATTAAAGAGGTACTGTCCAAGGTGGAACACCCGGGATTCCGTGAACTGAAAGAAGCGGTACAGGCCATCGGGTGTACGCGTGAAAAAATCCTCCCTTATGTGACCAGCCCCGACGGGAATCCGTACGGGAGAAATGTGGTCTACCGTTCGGATTTCGTCGAGGCGGTTGTGATTCATATCCCCGGAATGAAACAAACACCGATCCATAATCACGGTTGCTCCATTGGATGCGGTCAGGTGGTGGAAGGAAATTTGATTAACCATTTGTACGTTCTGGAAAAAGAGGACGAACCGTTTGCTTATGAGCAAAACCGTTACGGGCCTGGCCAATTCTTTTTTGCCACGCAAGGGCAGATTCATAAAATGCGCAATCCTTCCACGCAGAGGCTTGTCACCTTCCACTTGTATTCTCCGCCGTTACAAGAGATGAAAATCTATAAATAAAATGGGGAGGCGGTACTGACCCTGTTTTCGGACAGCAGGGTTAGGATGAAGCTTTATCCGTTTTGGAAGTGACCAAGTTCAGGGTTTGCGACTTTTGCCGGTCCGTTGAGGCCATTACCTGGTCAAGGATGGTGCCGACCAGCGAAGCAAAGAGCGGATTGTTCCGTTGTCGCGGCCTGGGCAGAGGAATACGGATATCCATTCCCACTTTCCCGTCTCGCAGCATGATGACCCGGTCAGCCAGGATGACGGCTTCCTCGACATCGTGAGTAACCAGGAGAGCCGTGAATCGTTGTTCTTGCCAAAGCTTTTCAATTAACCGCTGCATTTCAATCCGTGTCAGGGCATCCAGAGCGCCCAATGGTTCATCGAGCAAAAGAAGGCGGGGATTGCTTGCGAGAGCCCGTGCCAGGGCGACCCGTTGACGTTGCCCGCCGGAAAGGACTCCAGGCCATTGCTTCCCGTAACCGGCCAAACCGACCTGCTCCAGGATGCGGGCTGTTTTTTCCGTTCTGCCGTTTTGGTCCCGGATGCCGAGCGCAATGTTGGCAAAAACAGTTCGCCACGGCAAGAGGCGGGGTTCCTGAAACATGATTCTGGCGGCGTCGTTCAGCCCGGAGATGGCTTTTCCTTCCTGCATAATCACGCCGCCGCTCGGTTCTTCCAGTCCGGCAATCAGGCGAAGCAGCGTGCTTTTCCCGCTGCCGGAACGGCCGACGACAGCGAGAAATTCGCCCCGTTGAACGAGAAGATCGATGTTGTTCAAGATCAGGCGATTGTCAAATTGTTTTTTTAACCCCCGAATGTCCAGCGTTGTTCCTGAAACTTTGCGGTTCAGTTGAAACACCCCCTGATGATGTCAGAAAATATTCATGTCCTTGCGGCACAGTCGAAGAGACCGGGGGATGCCATGTTCCTGCCTGCAACCCATTTTTTGCGAGAAAGCTAACCGTTTACCCGCCAGCGCAGGCAGCGTTTTTCCAAAGCTTTTGCCACAAGATCAGCCAGTTTGCCGAGCAGGGCATAGAGCAAAATGCTTAAAACCACCACATCCATCTGCATAAACTCCCGTGCGTTCATCGCCATATAGCCGATTCCCGAGTCTGAGGAAATGGTTTCCGCTACGATCAGCGTCAGCCACATAATCCCCAGGGCATAGCGGAATCCGATGAGAATGGATGGCAATGCATTGGGCAGGATAATGTGCCAAAAAAGAGCCCTCTTTGTCAGGCGGAAAATTTTTCCCATCTCCAGCAGTCCGGGATCAACACTGCGAATGCCATGAAAAGTATTCAAATAGATCGGGAAGAACACACCCAGGGCCACGAGGAACAATTTTGATTCTTCACCGATTCCGAACCACATGATGGCCAACGGGATCAGGGCCAGATGAGGGATATTTCGCAACATCTGCACAGTGGAATCGAGGATTTTTTCCGCAAATCGAGAAATTCCGTTTAAAAAGCCCAACACCAGGCCGATGCTTCCGCCGATTGCCAAACCGAGCAATGCGCGGACGGCACTGTCATCAATGTGATGAATCAATTCTCCCGAACGGGCCAGGTGAATGGCCGTCCGGATCACGGTGACGGGGGCCGGAAGGGTTTCCGTGGAAATCCAGCCCATGCTGCTGAAGATTTGCCAAAGGATTACCAAAATGGCCGGGAGAGACCAGGACAGAAGGGCATCCATCTTTGTTCGCCATCGGAAATTACTCAGCTTCATGGGCAACACCTTCTTTTTCCCGGGGGAAATGGTCATTTGCCACGATTTCGCCAAAGGGACTGTAAACATGAGGATGAGAAGCAGGCGGATTATTGGTTAAAGGTAATTCCGGGAAGAGCAATTCGGCGACCCGATAGGCTTCTTCCAGGTGGGGATAGCCAGACAGGATAAACGTTTCTATCCCCAGGTCCGCATATTCCCGCATCCTTTCTGCCACGGTGCGTGGATCCCCGACAAGAGCTGTTCCCGCACCTCCACGAACCAGTCCGATGCCCGCCCATAAATTGGGGCTGATTTCCAAATCGGTTGTTTTTCCGTTGTGAAGCCGGGTCATCCGTTGTTGTCCGACAGAATCATAACGGGCAAAAATACGCTTTGACTTCGCGATCGCCTCGTCGTCAACATAGCGGATCAAACGCTCAGCTGCCGCCCAGGCTTCTTTTTCCGTCTCCCGGACGATCACATGCAAACGGATGCCGAAGCGCAATGATCTTCCCTGTTTGGCAGCCAGTTTCCTCACTTGTCCGATTTTTGCCTCTACTTGTTTCGGGGGCTCACCCCATGTGAGATAAACATCGGTATGTTTGGCCGCGACTTTCATTCCCGCCGGTGAAGACCCTCCGAAGTAAAGGGGGGGATACGGGGTTTGCACAGGCGGAAAAATCCGTTTGCCGCCGGAAATTTTCAAATGTTTTCCGGTGAAGTAAACATCTTCTCCCCGCATGATTTCCCGCCAGACGGTCAGGAACTCGTCCGTTAACTCATAACGGGTATCGTGATCCAGATGCAGGCCGTCACCGGCTAATTCGACTGGATCTCCGCCTGTTACGATATTGATGAGCAGACGGCCCGCGGATAAGCGGTCAAACGTGGCTGCCATTCGCGCGGCAAGCGTGGGAGAGATCAGGCCGGGACGGACAGCGACCAGAAATTTCATTCTCTCTGTGGCAGACAATAAAGAGGAGGCGACAATCCATGCGTCCTCGCAAGACCGTCCGGTCGGCAGCAATGCTCCGCTGTAACCGAGATGGTCAACCGCTTGGGCCAATTGTCTCAGATACGGAAATCCAATGGCGCGTCCGCCTGATGCGGTAGCCAGATACCGACCGTCTCCGTGTGTGGGGATAAACCAGAATATTTGCATGATTATCATCCTTTCTCAAAAAGAGTTATGATTTTTGCTCCCGCCAAACGACGTCACGAACCTGAATCGATTTGGGAATCAGGCCAATGCGCAGAAAAGTATTGGCGATCTGCTGTTGATCGTCGATAATGGATTGATTGATCGGTTCGATTCCATACTCAGCGCGCTGAATCGCCAGGTTGACCGGCTTCAGGTCCATCCCGATCTGTTTGGCCAAGAGCCGGGCGGTTTGATCGGGATTCCGGTTAAACGAATCGGCTGAATTTTTCAGCTCATCGACAATGATCCCGATCACGTCCCCGTGCTGCGCAGCATAGTTTTTTGCCGCAAGATAATAAGAGCGGTTGGACGTATATCCATGAGCATCCGTCAACGTTCTGGTTTGCAGACTGGTTTCGGCATCCGCATAATAAGGGTCCCAAATAACCCAGGCATCGACGTTTTTTTCGGCAAAAGCAGCCCTGGCATCGGCCGGTGCCAAATAAACCGGTTGGATGTCGCTGTATGTCAGTCCCGCTTTTTCCAATGCCCTGACCAACAGATAATGGACGTTGGAACCTTTGTTCAGTGCCACTTTTTTCCCTTTCAGGTCCCTGATGCCGCGAATCGGGGAATCTTTGGGAACGATGATCGCCTCCGCTTCGGGCCGCGGCGTTCCGGCTGCGAAATAGACGAGCGGAGCATTCGCTGCTTGCGCGAAAATCGGGGGTGTATTTCCGGTTTCGCCGATATCAATGCTGCCGACGTTCAGGGCTTCCAGCAGCTGCGGACCGGCCGGAAACTGAATCCACTTCACCTTGATTCCGCGGGATTTCAAACGTTTTTCCAATGTTCCGCGGGCTTTCAAAATGCTCAATATGCCGAACTTCTGATAGCCGATGCGGATTTCGTTTTGCCTGTCGTCGGAATCAGCCGGCTGGCAACCGATTGTCAGCGAAGTGAACAAAACGATGAGAAGGGCGATGGAAAAGAACCTCAGTGTCTGTTTGATGCGCATGATGTATTCACCTCATCTCGCCGAAAAATGAAAAAGGCCCCAAAACCCTCAGTTCGATGATGAGGGACGGGGCCTCCGGTGGTCCGGTCGGCATCGAATGGTCTCTCCTATTTTTTATTTGCCGCGCTGGCATGTTTTTTGGACAAGGATGAAGCTTCGGACGGAAAGCGATGTTTTTCGGTTCTTTCAATTTGCACGATATTGGAATCGTGAACGGTGATCAGAACCGTGCCGTATTGAAGACCTTTCAACGCTTCCCAAATGCGGTGGATTTTTTCATCCGGGAACGAAACTGGCTTCATGCTTTTTTCACTCTCCTTTCCTCTCTTGGAATGCGGCCTTCCAGCAAATCCTCCAGCGTCGTATTTTCCAGAAGCCGGGCGACGGTATCGCGGATCAGGGTCCACAGCGGTTTTAACAGACATCCCTCTTCCAGGGGACATGGATCATAAGCGGTAACACTGACACAACCCATCGGTGCCAATGGCCCTTCCAGCTGTCGGATCACCTCACCGATCACGATTTGGTCAGGAGGCTTGCGCAGTGCGTATCCTCCCCGAATTCCCCTTTTGCTTCTGACATAACCGAGGTTTTTGAGCTGGAGGAGGATCTGCTCCAGATAATTGACAGGAACCAACGTTTTTTCGGCGATTTCACCGATGGAGATGACGCCGGATTGCTGCCCCAGAAGGATCAGAGCACGCAATGCATATTCTCCACGGGTAGAAACTTTCATTTTCTTGTCTCCTTCTAAGCGGAGTTGGTACAGTAAACCGTCACGCCGCGATGTTTAATTTCTATAATACCAAGTGTATTAGTCGACTTTTGGGTGAATGTCTCATATATATGTTCTTTGGCGATGGTTTATACTTGGACAATATTTCCTTAACTCAAATTTATTATAATATTTCGCGTCAGTCAATCATTATTTTGTCATTTCCTATCAAATTACTGTGTTTTAAAATAGGAACTAAACAGGACGAACGCATGTCATTGAAAACAAGAATAGAGTTATAATGGCCTTAGAAAAGAGCTTAAGAGGGGGAGAAAGATGAAACCGCATGTATTTCTGGCTAGACGCGTTTCGAAAGAGGCTGAAGCATATATTGCCGAACATTGTACATACCGGAAATGGGAAAAAGACACCCCAATTCCCCGCAGCCAATTGCTCCGGGAAATTGCCGATGCGGAGGGTTTGCTCATCAGCGGCGGGAAGATTGACGATGAGCTGCTTCAGCATGCCCCCAAACTGAAAGTTGTCAGCAATATGTCCGTCGGTTACAACAATTTTGATCTTGAGGCGATGAAGAGGAGAAATGTGCTCGGAACCCATACCCCCCACGTCTTGGATGAAACCGTGGCCGATCTGGCATTTGCCCTGATTTTATCGGCGGCCAGGCGCGTCCCGGAATTGGATCGCTTTGTAAAAGAGGGAAAATGGACCAATGGGGACGATACGCATTTGTTCGGCGTTGATGTTCATGGCCGGACGCTCGGGATTATCGGGATGGGCCGCATTGGGGAAGCGATTGCCAGACGCGGAAAGCTCGGGTTTAACATGGATGTGCTTTACTTTAACCGAAGGCGTAAGCCCGATGTGGAAGAAAGATTGGGCGTCCGCTACTGTGAGTTGGAAACCCTTTTGAAGCAGGCTGATTTTATTGTGTTGATGGTTCCGCTGACCGCGGAAACAAAGCACATGATCGGGCGTGAACAGTTTGCCTTAATGAAGGAATCGGCTATTTTTATCAACACTTCGCGGGGCAAGACCGTGGATGAAGCCGCATTGATCGAAGCGCTGGAAAATAAACGGATTCGTGCCGCCGGACTGGACGTTTTTTACCAGGAACCGGTTCCAGCCGACAACCCGCTGTTACGCATGCCCAATGTCGTCACACTCCCGCATATCGGTTCAGCAACAGCGCAAACGAGACATAAGATGGCCATGTTGGCTGCCAAAAATCTGGTTGCCGCTGTCACCGGCCAAACGCCGCCCAACGTGGTCGAAGAATTAAAGGATTTGCTTTAAACAGCGGGCAAGTTTCCGACGGGGTCAATTTTTATCAACCCGGCAAGCAACTGGAAAGCTCGCCGGGTATTGGTGAACTCTTGTGCGGATGACTTTGACAGGGAAGTGTCAGATCTGCTCTTCCGCAGAGGCGAAAGGAGAAAACCGGATGGATGGCTCCGCTGCGGTTGTATCAAAAAAAGCTGGAAAGCACGTTGGAGCGGGCAAAAGAGTGCATTGCCCGACTGAATGATGAGGACATCAATTGGTGTCCGAACCGGGAGAGCAACAGCATCGCTTGGCTTGTTCTGCATATGGCAGGGAATCTGGCATTTTTCTTGAATGAGACGATAATGGGAAAAGAAGTGGATCATGAACAATTCCGGCCGCGGAAGCTGACGAAAGAGGAAACACTGGCCTTGCTGGAATCTTCTTTCAGTGATGCGATCCGTGTCCTGGATCAGCTTCCGCCGGAAAAAGCCGGGCAATCCGTCAGATTTCGGGGAAAGCTCATTCCGGTTTCGGATCTGGTATTCAATACGGTTGTTCATCAGGCGGAGTATGCCGCGCAGATTATCTGTCTCGCCAAACAGAGGCTTGGTGCCTCCTATCAACGATTAACGTCGCCGTATTTGGTATTCTCCGGCGGGGACTGGCAACTGGATTGAACGGGTTGTGATTGACAATTAAATGATCGGAATGGAGGAAAAGAGATGAAATCACATCGCTTACATACATTGCCGCAGGGAATCTTCAAAAAATTGGCTGAACATAAAGAACAGATGAAACGGCAGGGGAGATCGATCATCGATTTGAGCATTGGCAGTCCTGATCTTCCTCCACATCCGGAGATTTTGGATGCGTTGTCAGGTTGGGCCGCTGATCCGTCCGCCTACGGTTATACCCTGAAGGCCCTGCCGTCTTTCAATGAAGCTGTTGCTGACTTTTACGACAAGCGCTATAAAGTGGCGATTGATCCGAACCATGAAGTATTGCAGCTCAGCGGGACGCAGGACGGGCTTTCGCAATTGGCGCTCTCCTGTATCAACCCTGGCGATCTCGCCCTGATTCCGGACCCTGCCTATCCGATTTATGAGATTGGTGTTCTGCTGGCCGGGGGACGGGTCATCCGGCTTCCGCTTAAGCAGGAAAACCGTTATCTTGTTGATTTTTCCTCTCTCCCCGGCGAAGTGTTGGAACGGGCGAAACTGTTATACCTGAACTACCCCGGCAACCCGATCCCGGAGATGGCTCCTTTGTCTTTTTTTGAAGAAGTTGTTTTTTATGCGAAAAAATACGATATCAAAGTGATCCATGATTTCGCTTATTCCGAGCTGGTCTATGATGGTCGGCGCGCCCACAGCTTCCTGTCCGTGCCCGGGGCAAAAGAGGTGGGTGTTGAATTCAACTCGTTATCGAAAACATTCAGCATGGCCGGATGCCGCATCGGTTATATGGCGGGCAATCAGGAGATGGTTGAATCGCTCGCAAGCCTTATGTCCCATACACACTACGGGATTTTCCTTCCTGTGCAGAAAGCGGCCGAAAAAGCTTTGCGGCAAGGGGAAATCCTGTTTCGGGATCATGTGAACACTTATCAGCGAAGAAGAGATTTCCTGGTGCAGCGGCTGAGAGAAGCTGGCTGGGAGGTTTCACAGCCGCCGGCAACGATGTTTATTTGGGCCCGGATTCCGTATGCGGTCTCATCCATGGAATTTTGCGAGGAGTTAATGGAGGAAACGGGAGTGGTTCTGGTTCCAGGAGAGACTTTTGGAAAACAGGGAGAAGGGTATGTGCGAATCAGCCTGGTTCAGCCGGAAACATTGCTGGATGAAGCGGTGCGAAGAATTAAGGGGTTTTTGGAAGTAAAAGCGGGAGCATGACCAAGTGACCCTGCCGCCGTGTTGATATGGGCAGGGTTATTATCTCACCTCTTGCCTTTTATTAATTTTCGCAGGAAATAGATCGGCCCCACCAGCAAATAAACGGGATTGGAAAAGAAAGTCGGTTTTTTTCCTTCAAACATGTGTCCGACAAATTGAAAAATCCAGCCGACGACGAACAAGAGCAGCGCCAGTTTCCATTGGAAGAAAAAGCAGGGAAGCGAGATGATGATCAAAGGAATGCCAATGGCATGCGTCATTTTATTCACAGGATGTTGATGGTTCTGATGATATTTTTCCAACATTTTCGAAAAATCCATTTTCATACTCCTTTCCTTGGAAACTATATATTTTTATTATGAAATATTTCACAGGGATCAGCAACCGGCAAAATAGAGAATAATCTTAATTCAACGGAGATTTGTTACAATATTTGTACAGGAATTTTCGTCATCGCGGGATGACAGGAGACACGCAATCCGCGTTGACAAAAAAGGAGAAGAAAAAGTGAAACCCATTTTGGGCAAAGAGTGTTTAACCGATACAGAAAGAAGAGCGTATGAACAGATGAAAAAAAGCCCGGTCAAAGTGCTGCAGATCGGCGAAGGGAATTTTTTGCGCGGGTTTTTTGACTGGATGATTCACTCTTGCCGGAAGCAGGGGCTTTTTTCGGGAAGCATTGCCGTCATACAACCTCGTCCTTCAGGCCGGCACAAACTGGAGCAATTATGCCGTCAGGACGGGATTTATACCCTGGTGATCCGGGGAATGGAGAAAGGAGAATGGGTGGAGCAGAGGGAGAGGATTGCTGTTTTTTCCACCTTGGTTGACCCTTATGAAGATTGGCCGGGCTTTTTGGCCATCGCCGAAAAGCCGGAACTGGAATGGGTTGTGTCGAACACCACCGAAGCAGGGCTGGTTTATCAACGGATGGAGTGGAACCCGGAGAAACCGGCCGAATCTTTTCCCGGAAAGTTGACTCATTTTCTGTACCGGCGTTACCTTCATTTTGCCGGTGATCCCGGGAAAGGCCTGATTCTTCTCCCTTGTGAACTGGTGGATCGCAACGGCGATGAGCTGAAAGCGTGTGTGCTACGTCATGCCAGGGACTGGGGGTTGCCCGGTGCTTTCCTTCAGTGGGTCGATTGCCATAATCGCTTTTTAAATTCGCTGGTGGACCGGATTGTCACCGGTTATCCCCATACGGAAGCGGAGCGGTGGTTTGATGAATGGGGCTATCGCGATGAATTGCTGAACACGGCGGAACCTTACCATTTTTGGGCGATTGAAGGGGAACCCGAACTGGAGTGCAGGCTTCCGTTGCGACAGGCCGGGCTGAATGTGGAGTGGGTTGCGGATTTGCGGTCTTTTCAATTGCGAAAAGTGCGCATTTTGAACGGTGCCCATACACTGATGGCGCCGCTTGGCCTGTTATACGGATGCAGTATGGTAAGGGAAGTGATGGAGCACCCCGAGCTCAGCCGCTTTGTCCGGGAGACGGTGGAAACGGAAATCATCCCTTCACTTCCGCTGGATCAGCAAAAAATGAAAAAGTATGCCAAAAGCGTGTTTGAACGTTTCGCCAATCCCTGCATCGAACATCGGCTCTCCGATATAGTGCTGAACAGCGTCAGCAAGTTCAGGGTTCGCCTCTTGCCTTCGCTTCAGTCTTTTCTGGCTGAACAAGGCCGGCTTCCGCAAGGCATTGTGCGGGCTCTTGCCGGCTTAATCCGTTTCTTTCAAGTGCGGAAGGAAGGGGAGGAATATATCGGAACCAATTTGGCGGGGCAGGATTATACGGTTCGGGATGACTGGGAAATCCTTGCTTTTTTCCATGCGCAATTCGCTGGCTGTTCTGTTCGGAATATTTCACAAAAGGAGCGGGTTGGGAGAATTTTGGGCAATGAGCGATTATGGGGGGGAGATTTGACACAGGTGGATGGATTGCCGGAATCGGTGTTGCAACATCTGGCGCGGATGGAGCGGGAAACGATGTGAACACCCGCTGTTAAAAACAAAAGCAATTGCAGAATAAAAAAAGAAATCAGCCTCCGTGCGTACCGGGGCACGAATTGGCGGGGTTGGCTTGGGAGATAAGAGGGTGGCGTTTTGGACAACCTAAGGATATAAAGAGCGAAGGAGGAAAGAAATTGTCCAAACAAAGTCAAACGAAGTCCAAGCCCATTCTTCCGCCGCAGCATCAGGAGAGGCGACCCGGACTGGAAGCGGAAATGGATCCGCGGCCGGTGTTTGATCGGCCCGACCGCCCCGGGTGTGGCAAACTTGCGGGAAAAGTGGCTTTGATCACCGGAGGGGACAGCGGGATCGGCAGGGCGGTCGCCGTGGCTTTTGCCAAAGAGGGGGCTGATGTGGCGATTGTTTATTTGAATGAAGAGAGCGATGCCGCGGAGACAAAACGGTATGTGGAAGGGTTGGGCCGGCGATTGTTGGCGTTTGCCGGTGACATTGGCGACGAATCGTTTTGCGGACAGGTTGTCACCGAAGTGGTGAGAGAGCTGGGCCGGCTGGACATTCTGGTAAATAATGCTGCTGAGCAGACACCGCAGTCGGGAGTGGAACAGATTACTCAGGCTCAGCTGGAAAAAACGTTCCGAACGAATCTCTTTTCGTTTTTTTATTTTGTCAAGGCCGCTTCCCCGCATTTAAAGCAAGGAAGCGCCATTATTAACACAACTTCGGTGACTGCTTACAAGGGAAATGAGCAATTAATCGATTACTCGGCAACGAAGGGAGCGATTGTCTCATTTACCCGTTCATTGGCGCTCTCCCTGGTGAAAAGGGGAATTCGCGTCAATGGCGTGGCCCCGGGGCCAATCTGGACGCCGCTGATTCCGTCCACTTTTCCGGCCGACCAGGTGGCCAAGTTCGGCACCGATACCCCGATGGGAAGACCCGGACAACCGGTGGAACTGGCCCCGGCCTATGTTTTTCTGGCATCGGATGATTCTTCTTATATGACCGGGCAGATTCTCCATGTGAATGGCGGAGAGATCGTGAATGGTTAAAAAAGAGATGGTGATGGAATGGTGTTCCGAATCTGTTCAGAATGCCATTCCATTTTTTTTGCTTGCCTCGGCCGATTGTCGGGAGAACATAATGCAAGAAAAAGAACATATGAATGAAAAATGATCTTCTCATTGATTGCCTGGTTATTCTCCTTAATGGGAGGTGGAAAGGACTGATGAGCCATAAGAGGCGAAAAAGCGCCCGGGCGAGTAAGACGGCTGAGTTCGTCGCTTTTTTTCGGGCGCTGGAGTATTCCTTTCCGAAAGAGAGGCGCTTGTTTGAAGACCCGTTTGCAGTGAGATTTTTAAGCCTTCCCTTGCAGGTGGCTTCCTGCCTGTCACGGGTACCGTTGTTCGGGAAAGTGGTTCCCTTTCTCGTCGATTGTTTTGGCCCGGGGGCAAGAGCATCCGGGGTGGCCCGCACCCGGCTGATTGATGATCATCTGACAAATGCATTGGAAAAAGGAATTGAACAAGTGGTCATATTGGGCTCGGGATATGACAGCCGCGCTTATCGGATTGCGGATATTGAGCGGGTGCATGTTTTTGAAGTGGACCAACCGCAAACCCTGTCGGTCAAGCAAAAAAAGCTGAAGCGGGTGCTCAAGCGCCGGACGCGGAAAGTGACGTTTGTAGAGACGGATCTGAATGTTCAAAAATTGGAAGATACGTTGCTGAAGGCGGGATTTGATTTAACCCGGCCCGCCTTTTTCATTTGGGAAGGGGTGACCAACTATCTGATTGAACAAGCGGTCGATCTGACGCTGCGATTTATCAGCACGGCGGCGCCGGGGAGTTTTATCCTTTTTACCTACGTCCATAAGCAGGCGATTGACACATTGGCAAGCAGCCCGGAGACGCGGCGGATCTACCGGTTGCTGACATGGATTGATGAGCCGTGGACGTTCGGGATGGTTCCCGAAGAACTTCCCGCCTATCTGGAATCACACGGGCTGAAGCTGGTGGAAGATGTCAATTCGGTTGAATTTCGGAAACGCTACATGAATCCGGGTGGTCCCCATATGAACGCATACCGGTTTTACCGGGCGGCTCTGGCCGAAGTGAAAAACAAAGGCGATGAGCCGCAAGTGCGCTTTTTTCGCTCCTTTTTTCATTGATCGCGGTTTCCGGCAAAGCCCATTTTCCCCATGCGGGAATCTGGGCTCTTTACATTTTTTTGATGGATGGGGAGAAAATTACCTTTAGCAGGAAGGAGGTTGAAGATGAAGCGCTGGGCGATTTTTATTCTGTGTGCGCTTTTTTTGGGATCCGGCTGTGCGTTGAAGCAAAATCAAACCGGGAACCAGGCTCCTCCGAAGCAAACGGAAGTGAGCGTTCCGACAAGGGACGGGAGGCTGGAAACGCTTGATTTGCTCAATACGGGAGACAAGATGCTCGCTTCCTATGCAACTTTTTTTGACCAGACCAAGACGAATCGCGTCCACAATATCCAACTGTCAAGCGAGGCGATTAACGGCCATGTGCTGAATGTGGGAGAGGTGTTTTCCTTTAATCAGGTGGTGGGAAAGCGGACGCCTCAACGCGGATATTTGCCTGCCCCGGAGATTGTGAAAGGAGAGTATACGGAAGGAATCGGCGGCGGGGTCTGCCAAACCTCTTCCACTTTGTACAATGCCGCGGATGCTGCCGGGTTGCGCATTATTGAACGGGTGAGCCACAGTCATGTTGTTACATATGTGCCGAAAGGAAGGGATGCCACTGTTTCCTGGAAAGAACCTGATTTCAAGTTTCAAAATCAATTAAACGTTCCAATCAGAATTGCGGCGAAGACTCAAAACGGGAGAATCACAGTGGCAATCTATGCTCCAGCTCATGTTAATGCGCTGAGGCGGAAAGTAGCCGCTCCGCCAACCACACTGCCGGAAATCATCCGCGTCACCCCGGATGAGCCGATGTCTCTCGATCCGAAAAAAATAAAAAGAGAGTTGCAAAATCCGCTGCGGATTCCACAGTAAAAAGTTAAGTTTGGACTCTTCCGAGGTTGTGGATTGGTGCCGCTTTTTGCTTCCGGCTCCCTGGTTGTAAAGGTTGCCGCAGAATAGTACCGATTCCCTTTGAAAGATAAAACAAGCTGGGCTGGGTTTGCGGGCCCGGCTTTTTCTTTCAGAAGTTAACGACACAGTTTTTCATTTTTTGTTACAATAATCATAGAAATGGTTTCATAATATAAAGAAATTAATGAATAGTGATTTGAAAAAGAATCAGGAGAGATCAGGCGATCCGATTTGGGGGAGGGAACCAGATGCATCCTACCATTGGGCGGATGTTTGAGCAAACAGTCAGCAAATTTCCGCAGAAGGAAGCGGTTTATGATGTCAGGAAGGGACGGCGTTTGACGTACAGAGAGTGGGACCGTGAGGTGAACAGGGCAGCCAATGCTTTTCTGGCAGCCGGTGTGCGCAAAGGGGACAGGGTTACTGCGTACCTTTATAACACGGAAGAGCTGGCCACTTCCCTCCTCGCTTGTGCCAAGATCGGCGCCGTTTTCAATCCGGTCAATTTTCGCCTGTCTGCTGAGGAAATCGCGTTTATTTTACAGGATGCCGAACCGAAAATCGTGTTGTTTGAACAGGCTGTTGAGCCCTGCGTTGCCGCGGTTCACAAAGGCTACCCGGGAACCGCCTTCTGGTTTATTGACTCTGATCCTCCTGACTATGCGGTTGATTATCATCAGCAGGTTCTCGCTGCGTCCGATACCCGGCCCGATGCAGATGTATCGGAAGAGGATCTCTACGCGATCATGTATACCAGCGGGACGACCGGAAAGCCCAAGGGCGTCATGCACTCCCACCGGACTATGGTGGAGCAGGGTATGATTGTGATCGGAGCCAAACGGCTGACGGCGAAAGATCGTGGATTGACCGTCGCGCCGATGTTTCACTGTGCCGAACTGCACTGTTGCTTTTTGCCCCGTGTTATGGTCGGCGCCAGCCAGGTGATCATGCATCATTTTGCTCCAAAACAAGTATGGCAGATTGTTGCTGATGAGAAAATTTCCTACTTTTTTGCTGCTCCGACCATGTGGAATATGTTGTTGCAGGAGAAATTTGACTACAATCGTCTGGGATCTCTGCGCCTCGGTTTTTACGGAGGGGCTCCGATGGCTCCGGCACTGGTGCGCTCCTGCCGGGAAAAGTTGGGCATTGATCTGATTCAGGCTTATGGCATGACGGAAATGGGGCCTGCGGTCACCTTTTTATTCGAGGACGAACAGCTGAGCAAGGCGGGATCAGCCGGGAAAGCGTGCCTCGGCCATGAAATTCGCGTGGTCCAAGTGCGGGAAGGAGCGCCGTCAGAACCGGATGATGTGCTGGAACCTGGAAATGTCGGCGAAATTATCATGCGCGGGCCGTGCATGATGATGGGGTATTACAAATGGGAAGAGGCTACAGCCAGAGCGATGTACAAAGGCTGGTACCATTCTGGGGATTTGGGTTATGTCGATGAAGACGGCTATCTGTGGGTCGCCGACCGGGTGGATGACATGATTACCAGCGGTGCAGAAAATATTTATCCTCGGGAAGTGGAGGATTTGTTGCATGAACACCCCGGGGTGCTGGATGTGGCTGTCCTGGGAGAAGCGGATGAGAAGTGGGGGCAGCGGGTGGTGGCTTATGTGGTCAAAAAAAATCCGGATCTCACGGCCGATGAATTGGATCGCTTTTGCCAGGAAAGCGGAAAGCTGGCCCGGTACAAACGGCCCCGGAGATATGTTTTTGTCGGACAACTTCCGCGCAATGCCAGCGGTAAGATTCAGAAGTTTCTATTAAGGAGTGGATCGTGGCAATAAACAGCCCGAATGAAGGAGGGGAGAGGAATGAACCATCCGTACCTGACAGAAGATCACCAGCTCTTTCGCCAATCCCTGCGCAAATTTCTGCAAAAAGAGGCGGCTCCCTTTTATGATCAGTGGGAGAAGAATCGCGAAATTCCCCGCTCTTTCTGGAGAAAAATGGGGAATCAAGGGTATCTGTGTCCGGGTCTGGAGGAGCAATACGGCGGTTCGGGAGTCGACTGGGGCTACTCTGTGGTGATCAATGAGGAATTGGAACGCATCGGTTCCGGACTTGTCGGGATCGGACTTCATAATGATATCGTCGTTCCTTACATCGTTGCCTACGGTACGGAGGAGCAGAAACGCCGTTGGTTGCCGGGATGCGCCAACGGGGATATTATCACGGCCATCGCCATGACCGAGCCGGGAGCGGGTTCCGATCTGGCTAACATTCAGACGAGCGCGATCCGCGACGGCGACGAATTTGTGATCAATGGGCAGAAAACTTTTATCACCAACGGAATTTCAGCGGATCTGGTTCTCGTTGCCGTCAAGACCGATCCCGATGCAAGGCCCAAACATACAGGAATCAGCCTCATTTTGGTGGAACGGGGTACTCCGGGATTTTTCAGGGGAAGAAAGCTGAACAAAATGGGGCTTCACTGTCAGGATACGGCGGAACTCATTTTTGATCAATGCCGGGTTCCGGCCGCAAATTTGCTGGGGGAAGAAGGAAAAGGATTTGCGTACATGATGGAAAAGCTGCAACAGGAGCGCCTGGTGGTAGCGATCTGTGCACAGGTGGCGGCGGAAGAGATGCTCAGGATGACCATTGATTATGTAAAAACGCGCAAGGCGTTCGGACAACCGGTCAGCCAATTTCAAAACACACAGTTCAAAATTGCCGAAATGGCGACAGAGATTGAGGTGGGGCGGGCGTTTCTCGATCAATTGATTGCCGCACACATGGCAGGAGAAGATCTGGTGACCCGGGTATCGATGGCCAAATGGTGGCAGACGGAAATGGCCAAGCGAGTGGCTGCCGAGTGCCTGCAACTCCATGGCGGGTATGGATACATGGAAGAGTATCCGATCGCGCGCCGTTACCGCGATATCCCGGTTTCCGCCATCTATGCGGGCACCAATGAGATCATGAAAACCATTATCGCCAAACGCCTCGGTTTATGAGAAGCGAAAGAGGGGGATTCGCAAGTGCCATTGCCGCTTTCATCTCTGCGTGTGCTTGACCTGACCCGCCTGTTGCCAGGGCCGTATTGTACCATGCTTTTGGCGGACTTTGGCGCGGAGGTGATCAAGATTGAAGAGCCCGGCCTGGGCGATTACGCCAGGTGGTACGGGAACGAATGGAACGGGGAAAGTGCGCTCTTCGCCTCTCTCAACCGCAATAAAAAAAGCGTCACCCTTAATTTGAAGACAGAGGCAGGCAAGAATATTTTCCGGGAAATGGTGCAGCGAGCAGATGTTGTAATCGAATCCTTCCGTCCAGGTACGATGGAGCGACTGGGGCTTGGATATGATGCCTTGAAAAAAATCAACCCCGGGTTGATCTATTGCGCCATTACCGGTTATGGTCAGGACGGCCCGTATGCCGACCAGGCAGGGCATGACCTCAATTACATCAGCTATGCCGGGTTGTTGGCATTGCAAGGTGAAAGAGAAGGAAAACCGGTTCTGCCCGCGGTGCAGATTGCCGATCTCGGGGGCGGGGCAATGATGGCGGTCGCTGGAATTCTTTTGGCCTTGCGTGCCCGTGATCAGACCGGAAGGGGACAACTGGTGGATATTTCAATGTTGGACGGGGTTATTTCCTGGATGCAGACAATTCTCCCGCATTATCTGGCGACAGGGAAGGAACCGGTACGGGGGGAATTGCCCCTGTCGGGCGGGCTGGCTTGTTACAGCGTTTATGAAACGGCAGATCATCGGTATTTGGCAGTGGGTGCGCTCGAGCCCAAGTTTTGGAAAACCTTTTGCCACGGAATCGGCAGGGGAGATCTGATCCCCCGTTTACAGGCAACGCCAGCGGAACAGGAGGAGATGAAAAAGATCATTGCCGCCGCGATCAAAAAACAGACGCTGTCGCACTGGATGAATGTTTTTGCCGGAAAAGACGCCTGTGTCTCACCGGTTTTGAATATGGATGAAATGGTGCGTGACCCGCAGGTGCTCCATCGCCGGATGATCGAGGACACGAAACATCCCTCAGTCGGAAACGTCCGGCTTCCGGGGATTCCGATCAAACTGTCGGAAGCGGCGGGGACGATCCGCTCTTTTGCTCCCTCCTTGGGTGAGCATAACCAAGAGTATTTGCAGGAATTGGGGTATAACGAGGAACAAATCTTGCGTTTTCGGGAGGAAAACATTATTTAGAGAAATGGAGAAGGAGAGATTGATGTGCGCGAAGCAGTGATCGTGGAAGCAGTAAGAACGCCGATTGGGCGCCGAAACGGGGTTTTAAGCGGTATCCGCCCCGATGAACTGGCCGCGATGGTGTTAAGGGCGGTAGTCGAGCGAGCCGGCATTTCCCCTGAGATGGTGGAAGACGTGATCATGGGCTGTGTTTCCCAGGTGGGGGAACAGGCGGGCGATATCGGGAGAATCGCTGCCTTGATCGCCGGTTACCCGGTGGAAGTGCCCGGAACGACGATTGACCGGCAGTGCGGTTCCAGTCAGCAGGCCGTTCATTTCGCGGCCCAAGCGATTATGAGCGGGGATATGGATGTGGTGGTGGCGGCAGGGGTCGAGAGCATGTCACGCGTTCCCATGTTTTCCAATATGCAGGGGGCGGAATACAGCGAGAAGCTCACTTCCCGCTATGAAATCATCAACCAGGGATTATCGGCGGAAAGGATTGCCGCAAAATGGGGTTTCAGCCGCGCGCAATTGGATGAATTTTCTTTGAACAGCCACGAAAAAGCCGTGAAGGCGCAGAAGGACGGGCGTTTTCAACAAGAGATTTTGCCTCTGGAAGTTACTTTGCCAGACAAAGGAAAGATAATTGTAGACAAGGATGAGGGACCGCGGGAAGATACTTCAATGGAAAAGATGAGAGCGCTTTCTCCTTCATTTCAGGAAAACGGGCTGATTCATGCGGGTAACTCAAGCCAGATCAGTGACGGTGCGGCGGCTTTGCTGATCATGTCCCGTGACAAAGCCGAACAACTCGGGTTAAAACCGCGTTTTCGCGTTCTGGCACGCGCTGTGGTCGGATCGGACCCGACGCTGATGCTCACCGGACCGATCCCGGCGACGAAAAAAGTATTGGAAAAGGCGGGCCTCACCCTGAGTGAGATCGATGTGTTTGAAGTAAACGAAGCGTTTGCACCGGTTCCGCTTGCCTGGCTGAAGGAAACCGGTGCCGATCCGGAAAAACTGAATCCCAACGGGGGAGCGATTGCTCTCGGACACCCGCTCGGGGCATCGGGGGCCCGGTTGATGACAACCATGATGCATGAACTGGAACGGCGCGGCGGGCGTTACGGGTTACAGACCATGTGTGAAGGTCTTGGCATGGCGAACGCAACCATTATTGAACGGCTTGTTTAACGGACGGGGAGGAGGAAGTCGGAATGAAAATCAAAGATTGTGTCGCCCTGGTGACCGGCGGCGCATCGGGTCTGGGAGAGGCGACGGTACGGCGTTTGGTGGCGGAAGGAGGAAAAGCGGCTATTGTCGATCTCGCAGAGGAGAAGGGGGCAAAATTGGCGGCGGAGTTAGGAGATGATGCTTTCTTCCTCACGGCGGACGTGGCAGATGAAGCATCTGTCAGGCAAGTGGTCAACCGGATTGAGGAACGGTTCGGCAAAATCGATATCGTCGTCAACTGCGCAGGGGTGGCCGTAGCCGAAAAAGTGTTGGGGAAAAAAGGGCCGCATGCGCTTTCCTCTTTTGTGAAAACAATCCAGGTGAATCTCATTGGCACGTTTAACGTGATCCGTCTCGCCGCGGAGAAAATGTCAGCCAATTTGCCAAATGAAGGAGGGGAACGGGGGGTGATTGTCAATACAGCTTCCGTGGCCGCGTTTGACGGACAGATCGGGCAGGCGGCCTACAGTGCGTCCAAAGGAGGGATTGTTGGCATGACACTGCCGATTGCCAGGGAACTGGCCCGGTATGGAATCCGGGTGATGACCATTGCCCCTGGACTGTTCGATACGCCTCTGTTTGCGTCACTGCCACAAGAAGCACGGGAATCGCTGGGAAAGATGGTTCCATTCCCGCCGCGGCTCGGGTTGCCGGATGAATATGCGCGGCTGGTTCAATCCATCGTGGAAAATCCGATGTTAAACGGTGAAACCATCCGTTTGGACGGAGCGATCCGCATGCAGCCCAAATAAGGATCCGGAGCCCGGAGTAAATGAAAGGACTGCTGACATTCCATTTTGCCAGCAGTCCTTGTTCATTTTCCGACCAGATATGCTCCCGGCCGGAAACGATGCAGCCCCATTGTGATTAGCAGCGGAAGGGAGATCATGGCGGCAAGCAGCCAGAGAAAACCGTAGAATGGCTTGGGAACCAGTTGGAACTTAACCCAGAGCGCCTGAACCATCGGATGCATGAGATAGACGCCGAACGAGTGGCGGCCGATGAGAGAGATTCCTTTGAGAGAAAACTGCCGGGCAAGCCGGTAGACCAGCACAAAAAGCGTAATCGCATAAGGAACGGTAACCAGAGAATAAAATCCGCTCCGATTTTCCAATCCGACTTCCAAGGTCATCAGAAAAGCAAGCAGAATGGCAGTCAGGGCAATTGCCGACAAGGAGATGCTGTTCAGCTGTTTCCGGACCTTCTGCCAGTTCATTCCCAACCATCCGCCAAACGCAAAATAGAACAACCAAACGGGAAAGAAACGGCGAATGTTGTATTCATCGACGGAAATGCCCCAGACCGATGTCCATTCATTCCAGTTGAAGCTTAAGGCGAGGATGGAGACCCACAGGGTCAGCACCAGGATCAATGAATCGGGCAGCTTTTTAAATCCTTTCAACAGAAGAGGAAACAGGAAATAAAGTTGAACGAGAACAAAGAGAAAGTAAAGATGGTAATATCCCTGGCCCAGCAGGATTTTGATGAGATTGTCCGTCACAGTGCCTGTGAGGTTGTGGGGGTTGTCCCACCAGAGGTAGGCGGTATAGATCAGTGACCAGATGAGAAACGGCGACAGGATGAACGCACTTCGCTTTCGCCAGAAATTCCACAGGGGAAACGGTTCGCGATCGTGATATTGGTAGAAGAGAAGCAACCCCGAGGAGAGAAAAAAGACGGGAACGCTAAATCGGCTTAAATGATTGAGATAAAAGTAAATGTTGCCCGGCTCAGCGGAAAATGAGAGAAATGTGCCCGTTGCATGAATGACGGCCACGGCCAGGATGCATATCCCTTTGATGACGTTCATCTCGCGGATTTGTTCTTTCATGTTCAGCCTCCTTTTCTGTCCGCCAAAAAAAAAAGGAACAGAGCGCAAGAAATCACTCTGTTCCACTTGTCTTCGGTCAGGCGGGTTTTTTTCTTCCCGTGTTGAGGGGAGAATCAATAACAACACCTGTTCTCTCATTTATTACCCGGGATTGGATACAGGTAAACATGGATTTGTTTTTCCGGTCGCCGGAACCATGTCAAATCGCATTATACAGGCCAATCCGGCACTTTTTGGTTCTGCATTTTTCTGATTTGCTCGTTTGGGATCTTTAAAATAAAATTTCGAACAATGACATATTATGAATAAAATTTTGTTTCAAACGTGGTATAATGAAAATGAAAACGGATACATTTCTTATTCAGCTTTTATGGAGACCGGAGGCTAATGTTTATGAAAGAACGATTACACGCACTTACAACCGAAAAGCGAAACCCAAACAGCATGCAGATCGATCAGGCGAGTACGATTGACATCCTGAAGCTGATCAACGAAGAAGATCAAAAAGTGGCCCTGGCTGTTCGGGAAGTGCTTCCGGATGTGGAAGTGGCCGTTGAATACGCTTATGATTCGTTGAAACAGGGTGGCCGGCTCATCTATGTCGGTGCCGGAACCAGCGGTCGGCTCGGTGTGCTTGATGCCGTTGAATGTCCGCCGACGTTCAGTACGGCGCCGGAAATGGTGCAAGGGTTGATGGCCGGCGGGGAAAAAGCTTTTGTCAAGGCGGTGGAAGGAGCTGAGGACAAAGAAGAATTGGGGGAGCAGGACTTGCAGAGGATCAGTCTTACGTCCAAGGATACCGTGATCGGCATCGCCGCCAGCGGACGCACCCCTTATGTTATCGGCGCTCTCCGCTATGCACGCAGCATCGGGGCGAAAACGGTGGCCCTCTCCTGCAACGAACAGGCCCGAATCAGCCAAGTGGCCGATCATCGCATTGAAGTGATCGTCGGACCCGAGGTACTGACCGGTTCGACCCGGATGAAAGCAGGTACGGCACAAAAAATGATTCTCAATATGATCTCGACGACGGCCATGATCCGTCTGGGGAAAGTATACGAAAATTTAATGGTGGACGTGAATATCAGCAATTACAAACTGAAAGAGAGAGCGATCAGCATCATTTGCACCGTGACCGGCGTTTCCTATGAAGAGGCCAAAGCGTCGCTGGAACAGGCCAACCACGAAGTCAAAACGGCGATTGTCATGATTGAAGCCGGTGTTTCCTATGAGGAGGCAACCGAACTGCTGCACAGGGCGCAGGGCTACGTAAGGCAAGCGATTGTGCTGGGAGGCAAAAGGCAGTGACGACAGGCGGATTGAAGATGATTGCCGGCATGCTGGAGCAGTTGCCTCCCTCGGAACGGAAGATCGCCGCATACATTTTGCAACATCCCCATGAAGCGCTCAATCAGACAGTCCATCAGTTGGGAGTAGCAACAAACACGAGCAGCGCCGCGGTGATTCGCCTTTGCAAATCGCTGGGGCTGAGAGGTTTTGGCGAGTTGAAGATGCGGATTGCCGGCGATCTGATGAAGTCGCCCGAACAGGGATATCGGGATATTGATCCTGATGAATCGATGTACTCCATCGTGCAAAAATTGACGAACAACAGCCTGCAAAGTTTGCGCGATACTGCCGATATCATCAATTACGAGGAGCTGGAACGCGCTGTACAGGTGCTCTTGAAGGCGAAAAACATCCACTTTTTCGGTGTGGGGGCTTCAGGGATTATCGCGGCTGACGCCCAGCAGAAGCTGCTGCGCATCAACAAGGCGGCGACAGCCTTTTCCGATCTGCACCTGGTGGCCACTCTGCTCGCCAATGCGGATGAACAGGATGTGCTGTTTGCCATTTCCTTCTCCGGAGAGACGCCGGAGGTGGTCAAAATAGTGACACTGGCCAAAGAACAGCGCATCCTGACGATCAGCTTAACCAATTACGGCGTGTCGACAGTGTCCTCTTTGTCCGACATCCGTCTGCATACCTCGTATCAGAACGAAGCACCTTTTCGCAGCGCGGCGGCTTCTTCCCGTCTGGCCCAGCTTCACATGATTGATATTTTGTTTTTTTGCCTGGCGACTGCTCAGTATGAGCAAACAGTGAAATCGATTGACAAGACCCGGGAAGCGATTCGCAAGCTGACCGGGAAAAACAAGCGGTGAAATTAAAGCGCTTACAATAGGAGAGGAGGACCAACCATGGCCCAAGAAAAGAAACATCAAGTGCTCGCCCGTAAAATTTTGGAGCTGTTTGGCGGGCCGGATAATGTTGATTCTTTTACTCATTGCATGACCCGACTCCGCGTAAAGCCAATAGACGGGAAACTTGTGGACAAAGAAGCTTTGAAGAGTTTGGACGGGGTGATGGGGGTCGTTGAGGCCGATACTTTGCAAATCATTGTCGGACCGGGTGTGGTGAACCGGGTTTCGGCGGAGTTTGGCAGATTGCTCCGGGAGGCGGGAAGGGATATTGATCTGCAAAAGAAAGCAGCCGCCAAAAAAGCGGAGCTGAAGGAAAAAAATGCAACACCGTTTAAATTGTTCCTGCGCCGGATCGCCGGCATCTTTATTCCGCTCATTCCGGCACTTGTCGCTTCGGGCTTGATTTCCGGCATTTCCAAAGCCATTGTGCAGGCGGGCTGGTTATCGGACAAGTCGCCTGTCGCCACGATACTGACTGTCATCGGTTCGGGTTTGTTCGCTTATCTGGGCATTTTGGTAGGATTGAATGCGGCGAAAGAGTTTGGCGGATCACCGGCGCTGGGGGCATTGGCCGGTATTTTGGTTATCAACCCGGATATAGCGAAAATCAGCATGTTCGGGGAAACGCTGGTTCCCGGACGCGGCGGTTTGATCGGAGTCATGTTTGCGGCGATCTTTATGGCTTTCCTTGAAAAACGGATTCGTCGTTTTGTCCCCGCTTCCCTCGATATTATTGTGACGCCGACCCTCACTCTTCTGATTACGGGACTGATTACCTATGTTGTTTTCATGCCGGTCGGCGGCTTGATCTCGGAGGGAATCACCAAAGGATTGTTGGCCGTGTTAAACATCGGAGGTCCGGTTGCCGGTTTTGTGCTGGGCGCTACTTTCCTGCCGCTGGTGGTAACCGGTTTGCATCAGGGCTTGACGCCGATCCATTTGGAATTGATCAATTCGACCGGAAGCGACCCGCTGTTGCCGATTTTGGCGATGGGCGGAGCCGGGCAGGTGGGAGCAGCCTTCGCCATTTACTTCAAGACGAAAAAAGCGCGTCTGAAACGAGCCGTGGGCGGTGCTTTGCCATCGGGGATGCTCGGGATCGGGGAACCGCTGATCTTCGGAGTCACATTGCCGCTGGGACGCCCGTTTCTGACGGCATGTCTGGGAGCAGGGATCGGCGGGGCCTTCCAAGCTTATTTCAAAGTTGCCACCATTGCCGTTGGCGTTTCCGGCTTGCCGCTGACGTTTTTGGTGGTGGCCCATCAGATTTTGTTCTATCTGATCGGACTGGTCATTTCCTACATCGCCGGGTTCCTGTTCACGTACTGGTTCGGTTTCAAAGATGAAATGGCAGGGGAATTTGCATGATCGGTGTATCGTTTTATTTAAATGATCCACTGGCTGGGAAACGGTTGGAAGAAGCGCACTCCAAAGGAGTGACACGCGCTTTCACTTCTCTCCACATCCCGGAGGAGTCAGGCGACTTGGCCGGGCGGGCGAAGATGTTGTTGCAGACAGCGAAGGAGATGGGCATTGACGTCTATGCCGACGTTTCCCGCAGTACCCCGCAACATTTGGGCATTGGACGGCTGGAAGAACTGTCTGAGCTCGGTGTGACCGGACTCCGGCTCGATGATTATTTTGATCATGAAACGATGGTTTGCTTGGCTGAGCGGTTTCAGATTGCGCTCAATGCCAGCACTCTGTCTGAAGCCGATCTGCAGCGGCTTTTGGATTCCGGAATCGCATCGGAGCAGCTGATCGCCTGGCACAATTTTTATCCGCGCCGCGAAACCGGTTTGGATGAGCGATTTTTCCGAGCCCAGACTGATCGGTTCCGGCAGTATGGCATCCGGGTTGCCGCCTTTGTCCCCGGGCGCGGTGAGAAACGCGGACCGCTGTTTGAAGGTTTGCCGACGCTGGAAAAGCATCGGGAGCTCGACCCGTTTGTGGCGGCGGTGGAGCTTTTTCGCGATGGTGTTGACGAGGTGTATGTGGGTGATCCCGATGCAGGCGAAGGCTTGCTGGAACAACTTGTTGCCTATGCTTTTGACCGGGTCATTCCGCTGCGGATTCGGACTTCCTCCCTCGCCGGCGGGGAATATCAGTTGCGTCCCGATTTTGCCCGTGATGTGTTGCGCTTGATGGATACGCGCAGCCCCGGTCCCGTTCCGCCGGCCAATACCACGGCCCGTCCCCGGGGAACGGTAACGATGGATAACGACAAGTACGGGCGGTACCGCGGAGAAGTCCAGATCGTTCTCCGTGATCTGCCGGCTGATCCGCGCGTCAATGTCGTCGGTTCCGTCTTCCCGGAAGATTTGCCTCTTCTGCTGCTCGTTCAGCCGGGACAGCGTGTTTTTCTGCATTGTCACGATGAATAGGACAAACCGGAAAAAGCTGGCCAACCTTTCACAAAAATTGGTTGACCAGCTTTTTTATATCCTGGAAACCGGTTTACCAAGCGGCAATCTGCCCGTCGGTACGCGGTTCGGTTCCTCCTGCCAACACGCCGTTTTCTTGTCGCCAGATGATCTGTCCCCGTCCAAAACTGCCGGAGCCCAGCGACCATCTCACATCGTGACCGCGCCGGGCCAGAGCTTCGACCAGATGGGCCGGGGTGGAATGTTCCACCTCTACCGTTTTCCCATCGATCCACTGCCATCTTGGCGCATCCAGGGCGGCCTGAGGATTGAGCCCGAAATCAATGGAATTCATGATTACTTGCAGATGTCCTTGCGGTTGCATGAAACCGCCCATCACGCCAAACGGGCCGACAGGCTTATTTCCTTTTGTCAGGAAACCGGGAATAATCGTATGGTAAGGTTTTTTTCCGGGTTGCAACCAGTTGGCATGCGTTTCATCCAAGGTGAAATTATGGCCGCGGTTATGCAGGGCGATTCCGGTGCCGGGGACGACCAGTCCGGAACCGAATCCCATATAATTGCTCTGGATAAATGAGACCATGTTCCCTTCGCCGTCTGCCGTACATAAATAGACCGTTCCACCCCGGTGCGGTTTTCCCGCTTCCGGCAGCAATGCTTCCCTGCCGATCAGGCGTCGCCGTTCTTCGGCATAGGCGTCGGATAATAACTCTTCCAGTTTTACGCGCATATGTCGGGGATCGGCGATATACTTTTTGCCATCGGCAAATGCCAGTTTGAGCGCTTCGATCTGTTTATGGAAAGTGTCGACCGTATCCCGCTCCGCAAAGTCGAAGCCTTTTAAGATGTTCAAAGCGATCAGGGTGACCAGACCCTGGCCGTTGGGCGGAATTTCCCATACCTCATAGCCGCGATATCGGACATGGATCGGTTCGACCCACTCCGGTTTGTAGGCGGCGAGGTCTTCTGCGCGCAGGTAGCCGCCGTATTGTCGGGAAAAGAGGTCGATTTTTTCGGCGAGATCGCCGCGATAAAAAGATTCTGCTTTGGATTCGGCGATTGATTGCAGTGTTTTCGCGTGGTCGGCAGAGCGCCAGATCTCCCCGACCTCCGGAGCTCTTCCTTCCGGTGCGAACGTATCAAACCAGGCGGCAAATTCTTCGCCCCTCAGTTGTTTCTTATAGGTTTGGAAGGCGCGAGACCAGTAACTTTGCAGAACCGGACTTAACGGATAGCCTGTTTCGGCATAGTCGATGGCCGGACGCAGCACTTCGGCAAAGGGGAGTTTCCCGAATCTGGCAGAGAGTTCCGCCCAGGCGGCTGGTGCTCCGGGAACGGTGACCGGAATAAATCCGTATTTCGGAATCTCTTTGATTCCCGCCTTTTTGAGTCTTTCGCCCGAAAGGAGTTGCGGCGCCGGACCGCTGGCATTCAAACCGTGAAGTTTTCCTTTTGTCCAGACGAGGGCAAAGGCGTCTCCGCCGATTCCATTGGATGTGGGTTCGACCACGGTGAGGGTGGCGGCTGTGGCAATGGCCGCATCAACAGCATTTCCCCCTTGCCTGAGAATCGAGAGTCCGGCTTGGGCAGCAAGGGGCTGTGATGTGGCAACCATTCCGTTTTTGGCATAGACCGTTGACCGCCGTGACGGATATGGATGGTGGAGCGAATCGTAATTCATTTTTATTCTCCTCTCATGTCAGGGGATGGGACAGCGCGATGAAGCTGCAGGGAAAAGCGATGGATCTTCAAATTCCGATCGGGCCGGACTGCGTATCGGCGGGAGCGAGGGCCTTGACATCTTCATCTCTCACAATTTCATCCCCATCCTGCTTTTGTATCGTTTTAACAGCATCTGAGTTTCAACCCGCAAGATTCCGGGCATTTTGTACAAGGTTTCCAGCAGAAATTTTTCCATTTCCCGGTGATCGGAAAAAATCCCGTGCATGTGAAGTGTGCTCGGCCCGGTCATATGATAGAGGCTGGTGACAGCTGGTTCCTTTGCCAGGTCTTCGGCTACCTTTTCCAGATCATCGGGCTTCACATCGATATTAAAAAATGCCGAGACGGTGATGCCCACTTTAACGGGATTGATTACCGCGGTAAAGCGTTCGATTACCCCGGATTCGATCAAGGCCTGAATGCGGGACTGAACAGCCACGCGGGAAAGATTGATCTGTTTTCCCAGATCCGTGTAGGAAATCCGGCTGTTTTGCAGCAATAACTCCAGGATTTTCCTGTCTGTCTCGTCGATTTTCATCGGAGGAAACTGATTTTCATCCCCGTTTTGCTGTGCCAACCTTATCCCTCCCGGCTTTTCGTTAACGATCCAATTTGGGGTCCAATACTTCGCGGATGCCGTCGCCGAGCAGATTGAAGCCGAGCACCACCAGGAAAATGGCCAGCCCCGGCCAAAAAGCCAGCAACGGATCGATCGTCAAGTACCCTTGGGCGACATTGAGCATGGACCCCCAGCTGGGCTCTTCCGGTTTGGCGCCAAGCCCCAGATAGGACAAACCTGCTTCCGCGATAATGGCCGAAGCCATTGCCAAAGTGGTTTGTACCAGAATCGGTGCCAGGGAATTGGGCAATACGTGCAGAAACATGATGCGCCAATCGTTTGCCCCGACGGCCCGGGCGGCCTGGACGAATTCCTGGTTGGTCACGGACATGACCTGGGAACGGGTGATGCGGACAAATGAAGGGATAAAACCGATCCCGATCGCGATGATGGCATTGCCAAATCCGCCTCCAAGCACAGCGGCCATGGCCAAGGCGAGGATGAGGGACGGAAATGCCTGCATTGCATCGACAATGCGCATGACAATCCATTCATCCCAAAAACCGCGGAAATATCCGCATACCAGACCGATCGGAACTCCGATCACCAGAGCGATTCCCACGGAGACAACGGCGGCTTCCAGCGAAAGGCGGGCCCCGTAGACGAGTCTGGAGAAGGTGTCACGGCCGAGATCATCCGTGCCGAGGAGATGATTGTGCCCCGGACTTTGCAGAATGGCGGAGTAATCCTGGTCATAAATCGGATCGTGGGTGGAGATCCACGGGGCAAAGACGGCCGTAAGGATCAGGAAGACAAAAATGACCGCTCCCGCAACGGCCAGTTTGTTTCGGGCAAAGCGGCGAAAAAAGTCTTCCCACTGACTTTCCCGGCGCGTTTGGGTCTGATCGGGTGTTGGCACCGAATCGGCAGCTGTCCGGCTCATCTTATCCAACCTCCTTTCCCGACTTTATCCGCGGGTCGATGATGAAATGGAGAATGTCGACCAACAGATTGATCAGCACAATCAGCAAGGCTGAAACGAGAACCGCTCCTTGCACCGTGACAAAATCGCGGTTGAATATCGAATCGACGATCAGCTTGCCGAAGCCGGGGATCGAGAAGATCGATTCCGTAATGACCAGGCCCCCGAGGAGCCCGGCGACAACCAAGCCGCTCGTCGTGACGACGGGAACCAGGGCGTTTTTCAGCGCATGGCGGAGAATGACCAACCTTTCTTTCAATCCCTTCGCATAAGCGGTGCGAATGTAGTCGGCTTGAAGCGCTTCCAGCAGACTGCTGCGCATCATCCGCATGAGAACGGCCGATTCACGCAGGCCGGTGGCGATGATGGGCAGGATCATCGCGGAGAGATTTCCCAGGGGATCATCAAAAAATGGAACGTAACCGGATGCAGGCACCCAGCCCAACTTGACGGCGAACAAAATAATCAGCATCATGCCGAGCCAGAAATGGGGAACCGACATGCCGCACAGGGCAAACAAAGTGCCCGAATAATCGGTCAGGCTGCGCGGACGCACTGCGGACAGGATTCCGGCCGGAACGGCGATCAGGGTCGCGACGATAAAGGTGCCGAGCGTCAGTTCGATCGTGGCGGGCAACCGCTCCATGATCAACTGGGCAACCGGGGTATGGTCGACGAGAGAGTTGCCCAGATTGCCGTGCAGGACTCCGGACAACCAATCGAAGTACTGAACCGGGAGGGGCTTGTTCAAACCCAGTTCAGCCCGGAGAGCGGCCACTGCTTCCGGGGTGGCTTCCTGGCCGAGAATGACGGTTGCCGGATCACCGGGGAGCATGTGCATCAAGGAGAAGACCATGAGGGTGACGAGGAAAACGACAGGGATGGCGAGCAACAGGCGCCTGATGATGATGGCCATGTTTTTCCTCCTTTATTTTTTGCTGAGTTCCGCCGTACGGATCAGACCGTCGGGAATATATTGAAAGCCTTGCACATTCTTCGACAGGCCGAACACGTCATGTTCGTTGTAGAGATAAACATAGGGAACATCTTCATGCACGATTTTCATGATCCGGTCATATATCGCTTTCCGCTTTGATTGATCCATCTCACGGCGTGCGTCGCTGAGCAGCCTGTCCACTTGCGGATTGCTGTAATGCGAATAGTTTTGCGAACCGGTTGAAGCGAGGAAATCGTAAATATTTAAATCCGGGTCGGGGCGTCCGCTCCAGCCGAGTGCGACAGCCTGCATATTTCCGGTCTCCGCCTGCTCGATCATGGTTCCGAATTCCACCTTTTCCAGCTGGACATGAATACCAGCCGGTCTCAACATATTTTGGATCATTTGCCCCACCTGTTGGCCGGCGGGGGTGGTCGGAATCTTCAAGGTAAAGGTAAATCCGTTTTTCATTCCCGCCTTCTCCAGCAGTTCCTTTGCTTTTTTTACATTGGGCGTTTCCGGTCGGTCATCGGGGTTATAGGCAAAGTGGCTTGGAACGAACGGTGAGTAGGCGGGAGAACCGGCGGGCCCGAATACGACTTTGGCGATGGCCTCGCGATTTATCAGGAGATCGACCGCTTGCCGGAGTTCCTTTTTATTGAAGGGAGGTTTCGCCATGTTCAAGTGAAATCCCTGATATCCCTCCGACTCATGATTTATCACCCTTACTTGGGCATCGTTGATGATCCGGCCGATTTCCCTGGGAGGAAATTTGTTGGTGATGTCCACATCTCCGCTGCGGAGGTTCATCAAGGCGACATTCGGATCGACAATCACCTTGTAGACCACTCTGTTTACCTTCGGCAGGCCTTTTCGCCAGTAATGGGGATTCTTTTCCAAAACGATGGTCGAGCCTTTGATGCGGCTTTTATAGAGAAACGGGCCGGTTCCCACGGGATGATTCATGAAGTTTTTCCCCTCTTTTTGCACGGCAGCGGGGGAGACCATCATGCCGGCGCGATCCGTCAACACTGCCAAAAATGGCGCGAAAGGCTGCTTGAGCTGTACTTTCACCGTATACGGGTCGAGTGCGGTGACATGATCGACCAGTTTCAGTTCGTTTCTGCGTACGGAATCCGGTTGCATGTAACGCGCAAAGTTGAATTTTACCGCCTCGGCATTAAAGTCCGTGCCATCCTGAAATTTGACTCCCTTTCGCAGATGAAAGATAAAGGTTTTGTCATCAGGCGAAATTTCCCACTTTTCTGCCAGCATCGGCACGATATTTCCGTGTTGATCCAGATCAACCAGCTTGTCAAAAATGCTTTGAAACACCATTCTGTCGACTAAAGCGCTGGAATAGGCCGGGTCCAGCTTCGGCGGATCGGCATTCAGCGAGATATTGATCGTATCTTCATCCCGGTCTGTTCCTGCCTGTTGGCCGTTGCAGCCCCCGAGAAGCAGAGAACTGCCCAGCAGCAAAATGAATGCGATCAACCATGCTTTTTTCACGTTTCAGCCTCCCCTAGTTTGTTCATATGGTAAGGGATGATTTCATGATTCTTTCGTTTTGTATTACTATATAATGAATCTATTTCATAAATCAATGAAGATTTATTATTTAATGAACATTTTGTTTAAAATGATAAGTGATTATATGGTTAATGTGAATGAATGCTCATGAATCATCATTGTATTTGTACAAAATATTTGTTATATTCTATATAATGAAATATAAACATAGTTTAATATAATAAACCAAGACTGTTTACAAATTTAAGATGAAGGATTATAAATCAATTAATCCTGTTTACGAAGAAGAGTGAACTAATGACAAAGTATCGGGTTCCGGCCATTGAACGGGCACATGCCGTCTTGGAAGTGCTTGCCCGTGAGCCGTCGAAGTACCGTCTGATTGACTTGGCGAACCGTTTTCACGTGAATAAGAGTTCGATGTTTGTGCTTCTCCGAACGATGGAACAGCTGGGTTGGGTACAAAAAGACAAAAAGGAGACGTATGCGCTCGGCCCTGCCCTGGGAGCGCTGGCCGCCGCTTATTTTCAGCAATTTGATCTCGTGCAAGTCTTTTACCGGGAGGCGGCCGCCGCGGTTGAGCGGGTCAAAGAAACGGTCCAGCTCGCCGTTTTGGATGATGACCATATTCTGTATCTGGCGAAAGAGGAATCGCGTTCTCCGGTGCAGTTGGTGACAAGTCCGGGAATGCGTTTTCCCGCTCATGCGACTGCTTTGGGCAAAGCGATGTTATCCCGGTTGAACCGTGAACAGTTTTGCCGTCTGTTTCCGTCCGCCAGCCTGAAATCGGTTACTCCGTATACGATCATTGATTCAGAGCTGCTGTGGAAGCAAACCCGCCAGGTGCAAAAAGATGGCTGTGCCTGTGATGAGCAGGAAGCCGTCATTGGAATTTATTGTGTTGCGGCCCCGATTTACAATCAGCTGGGGCGGATCGAGGCAGCCGTCAGCTTCGCGATGGGTGAGGCGAGCTGGGAGGAAAAAAGGGAGAGGGCCAGGGCGGAAATTATCCGTCTGGCCAGGCGGTTATCGCTGCATGCCGGTTTCTCATTTTTTCTGAAGGAGGAAACTGAGTTGAGGCTAAAAGGAAAGGTCGTGCTCATCACCGGTTCCGGTTCAGGCATCGGCAAAGCGACTGCGCTTCTGTTTGCCGGGGAAGGGGCCAAGGTCATTGTCAACGATATTTCCGTGCAGGGCCGGAAGACGGTGGAGGAAATTCAGCGGCAGGGAGGGGAAGCGATATTTCTTCAGGCGGATGTAACCAAAGCGGCAGAAGTGGAGACGATGGTGGAAAAAGCGCTTGACCGCTATGGACAAATCGATGTTTTATTTAACAATGCCGGGATCTCGGGTGTCGGAGCCGTTCATGAGACCAGTGAAGAGATGTGGGATCGGGTTGTCAATGTAAACCTCAAAGGCGTTTTTCTGCCGAGCAAGTCGGTTATTCCGCACATGATGCAAAGAAAAGAGGGTTGCATTATCAACATGTCGTCCTGCATCGCGGAGATCGGTCTGATGAAAAGGGCGGTTTATTCGGCAACAAAAGGGGCGGTTCTCGCTTTGACCAAATCGATGCAAGTCGACTACGCTCCTTACGGGATCCGTGTCAATGCCCTGTTGCCGGGAACGATTCTCACCCCGTTCGTCGAGGATTATTTGAAACATTCGTATGAAAATCCGGAAGAGGCGTTGGAGGGAATTAAAAAGCGACAGCTGAACAGCGAATTGGGCAGACCGGAAGATGTGGCCAGAGCCGCTCTGTTCCTCGCCTCCGACGAATCGAGGTTCATCATGGGTTCACCGCTCTACGTCGATGGCGGCGTCGTCTTCGGCAAAATGGCGTAATCCGACAGAATCCATTCAAGGACAAACCTAAAGGAGAGAGCGCGATGAAACTGCTGACATACCGCACGAGCACAGGTTTGCGTACCGGAATTGTTACGGATAAAGGCGTTGTTCCCGTTCCGCATTCGGTGGAGGAAATCGTGAGCGGCGGACAGGCTATTCTTGCGGAACTGAACCGATTGGCCAAAAGCGAAATGGAAGACAAATGGCTGAAGGAAGAGGAATTAACTTTGGGGCCTTGTCTGCCGAAGCCGGGCAAAATGATTTGCGTCGGTCTCAACTACCGCAAACATGCTGATGAAACCGGTTCGCCGATCCCGGAGACGCCGATTTTGTTTAACAAATTCCCCAATACCTTGGCTGCGGATCGGGATGAAATTCTCATTCCTCACAACTCCAAACAGGTGGATTATGAGGCTGAACTGGCGATCGTGATCGGCAAGACGGCGAAACGGGTCAGCGAAGAGGAGGCACTCGATTATGTTTTCGGTTACTGCACCGCCAACGATGTCTCGGCACGCGATCTGCAATTTCGCACAAATCAATGGCTGCTCGGCAAATGTTGTGACGGATTCAGCCCCATCGGCCCCTATCTCGTTACCGCTGACGAGGTGGGAGATCCCGATAACCTGGGAATTCGCACTTATGTAAACGGCGAGCTCCGTCAAAACTCCAATACCTCAGACATGATTTTTTCCTGCCGCGAAATTGTCAGCTATATCTCGCAACATATGACGCTGAGCCCGGGGGACATTATTTTCACCGGTACGCCAGAGGGAGTGATTCTCGGTTATCCAAAAGAAAAACAGGTTTGGTTAAAAGATGGGGATGAAGTGGTCATCGAGATTGACAAACTGGGCCGGCTCACCAATTACATGAAGCAGGAAATATAGAGGTTTTCAGTATTTTGATTCCGGAAGGAAAGGAGGTGGTCAGGCGGCGCCCGCGGTGGCGTCGGTACATCGCCCCGGAGGAAAACGCTTTCCGAAACCCTGCTTGTGCAAGGAGGTTTACCTTTGAAAAACATCAAGAATCAGAAGAGGACGAAGGTTCGCTGGAATATAGCCATTCTGATGTGGGCTGCGATTGCGATCAATTATTTGGATCGGACCAATATCTCTGCCGCTGCGCCGACCTTAATGAAGGAATTTCATCTTTCTGCGGAGACGATGGGACTTGTCATGTCATCCTTTTTTTGGACTTACGCACTTTTTCAAATTCCGGCCGGATGGTTTGCCGATAAGGTGGGGCAACGAATCAGTCTGGCCGTTGCGGTTGCCTGGTGGTCGCTGGCCACGGCGGCTACGGTTTTGACACGCGGCGCAGCGTCGCTCATCACGACAAGGGTTTTGATGGGAATCGGTGAAGCCGGTGCCTATCCGAGTAATGCCGGGGTTACGGCCAAGTGGTTTCCGGATAAAGAAAGGGCAAGGGTTTCGGCCATTTTTGACAGCGGTTCCAAAGTGGGGACGGCGCTGGCCATGCCGGTGGTTGTATGGTTGCTCAGCAAATTCGGCTGGGAAGTTCCTTTCATTGTATCCGGGTTGATCGGGCTCGTTTGGGTGGCGATCTGGTGGGTTTACTATCGTGATCCGGAAAAGCACAAGTATGTGAACGAAGCGGAACTCACCTATATTCGCGAGGGACAGGTGAAAAAGGAAGGGATTGACCGCGTTCAACCCCTCAAATGGTACCAACTGTTCCGCTACCGCAATATCTGGGCGATGTGCGTCGGATTTTTCATGCTCAATTATGCGATCTATTTTTTTATTACCTGGTTTCCGACGTATCTGGTCGAAGCGCGTCACATGAAATTGCTGACGATGGGGTTTGTGGCGATGATTCCGCCTTTGACGGGGTTAGTCGCCGAGCTGGTCGGCGGATGGTTTTCCGACTACCTTTATACCAAAGGGGTATCGCTCACGGTTGCCCGCAAAATCAACCTCGTTGGAGGAATGCTGCTGGCGACCTCAATCGCTTTTGCCGGATTGGTCGATTCCGCCGTCTGGTGCATTGTGTTGCTGTCCGTTTCCTACGCCGGGCTGGTTTTTGCCGCCTGTGCCATCTGGTCCCTGCCGGGGGATGTTGCCCCGAGAAATATGACATCGGTCGTTGGCGGCTTGCAAAACTGCGTGTCCAATCTCGGAGGAATTTTGGGACCAGTCATTACGGGATGGATTGTTGCGATCACCCATTCTTTTATCCCTGCACTGCTCGTGTCCGGGGCCGCTACGATGGCCGGTGCGCTCACGTACCTGTTTGGCCTCCGTAAGATCGAACCGATTGATCCGGGGAAAGAAAGCAGACAACAGGAAAAAGCAAGCGTTGACACGCATAATTAATTGATAATTATCATAAAAGATAATAACATGAATTTATAGAATATTATAATTTGGTGAAAGTATTTTTTATTGGTAAAAACCAGGCGGGAATGAGGGGTTTTTGGGACATTGTGAGGAATTGCGTCATGTCCCTTTTGTTTAGGAAAGGATCAGAACAGGGTTTTACAATCTAAAACAAATGCAGAAATCCTCGTTGACGACGGAATGGGGTGGAGAATTTGCCCAAATGGAAAGTGGTCGTTTCTGATTGGGAGTATCAGGATCTGCGCTATGAAGAAAAAGTGCTGGATCATGAACAGATCGAATTGATTCCTGCCCAATGCAAAACGGAGGAGGAGGTGATTCGGGCTTGCCGGGAGGCCGACGGGATCTTAAATCAATATGCGCCGATCAGCGGAAAAGTGATTCGTGAGCTTCAACGCTGCAGAGTGATTGTCCGCTACGGCGTCGGTGTGAACACGATTGATCTCGATGCGGCAACGGAGAGAGGCATTTGCGTCGCCAATGTGCCGGATTACTGCGTGGACGAGGTGTCGGATCATACGCTGGCCCTCATTTTAGACAAAGCCCGTAAAATCTCTCTGGCCGACGCATGTGTGAAACAAGGAAAGTGGGATTTCAAGGTGACCCAGCCTGTTTACCGCCTGCAGAACCGGACGCTCGGCCTGGTGGGCTTTGGCAAAATTCCGCAAAGATTGGCAGAGAAGGTGAAGCCGCTCGGCCTCCGGGTGATCGCTTATGATCCTTATGTGCCGGAACCGGTGGCGGAAGCGCTCGGTGTTGCACTGGTCTCTCTCGAAGAAGTGTGCAGGCGGTCCGATTTCGTTTCCGTCCATGCACCGCTGACGGCAGAGACAAAAGGGTTGATCGGCAGGGAGCAATTGAGGCAAATGAAAAAAGAGGCTTATCTCATCAATACATCTCGCGGTCCGGTGGTTGATGAAAACGCACTGATCGAAGCCCTGCGCGAAGGGAGCCTGGCCGGGGCAGCGCTTGATGTGGCCGGGGAGGAACCGATCCGGCCAGACCATCCGTTTCTCTCGATGAAATCAGTAACCCTTACCCCTCACATGGCCTGGTATTCGGAGGAATCAGCGGAAGAGATGCGCTCAAAAGCGGCGCATGGCGTGGCTGATGTCCTGCTTAAAGGCGAGTATCCAAAGTACCTGGTTAACCGGAAAGTGAAAGAGCGGGTCAAGCTTAAGCCGAACGCGCTTGCTTACTGATACTTCACTAAAGAAGGGGATCGCATGAACGTTATTGAGGAATTGCTCCGGCCCTATCCTCTTCCCAAGATGGTGAGGGTCCGTCAAAATTTTCCCGCTCCCGAGGTTGTGGACGTGGCCGGGGCTGTGCAAAAAACGATCAAGGAAGCCGGCGTCTTAACGAAAATCGCTCCGGGCAACCGGGTGGCCATCGCCGTCGGAAGCCGGGGAATTGCCGACCTTCCCATCTTGGTGAGAGAAGTGGCCGCCGCAATCAAGTCGGTTGGGGGCCGGCCTTTCATCGTCCCGGCGATGGGGAGCCATGGCGGAGCAACTGCCGAAGGGCAGATTGACGTGCTGAAACAGTTGGGGGTGACCGAACCATCCGTCGGAGCGCCGATTCATTCCAGTATGGAAGTGGTGGAAATTGGCAAATTGGCAAACGGCCTTCCTATCTATATTGACAAATATGCATACGGGGCGGAGCAAGTGGTGGTCATTAACCGGATCAAACCGCATACCGCCTTTCGCGGCCCGGTTGAAAGCGGATTGATGAAAATGCTCACCATCGGCCTGGGAAAACAAAAAGGGGCTGAAGCCGCACATGCCTATGGCTTCAAGTATATGGCCGAGCATGTGCCGACGATGGCGAGAGAAATTCTGAAAAAAGTGCCGGTGCTGTTCGGGCTGGCCACCATTGAAAACGCGTATGACCGGCCGGCCAAAATCGTCGCCGTTCCCGGAGAGAAGTTTGAAGAGACGGAGCCGGGTTTGTTGCTCGAAGCAAAGGCGCTCATGCCCAAAATCCTGTTTGATCCGATCGATGTGCTGATCGTCGATGAGATCGGCAAAGACATTTCCGGTGACGGCATGGATCCCAATATCACCGGGCGATATCCGACTCCTTATGCCGGCGGCGGCCCCGAGGTGAAGCGGATTGTCGTTTTGGATCTGACTGAACGGACCCACGGCAATGCCAACGGCATCGGGCTTGCGGATATCACCACAAAAAAAGTATTCGATGCGATTGACTGGGTGAAGGGATACGCAAATGCCCTGACAAGCACGGTCGTGAAAACAGTGAAAATGCCGATGTTTCTCGAAACGGAAGAATTGGCGGTCAAAGCGGCGATCAAGACATGCAACGCGTTTGATCTGAATCAAGTTCGCGTTGTCCGCATTAAAAACACATTGGAACTGAAAGAGATTTGGATCTCCGAAGGATTGATTGACGAGGCGCGAGAGCGGGCGGAGATTGATATTCTGTCTGATCCCGTACCGCTTCAAAGTCAACTGGACGGATCATGAACTTCAGGGAGGGAAACCGGTTGCCGTTGTTTTCCAAAATAGAGGCCGACAGTAATCCTTACCGGGACAATGTACAGGGAAAGGCGAATGAGCCGATTACTGTGGCCGCTTTGCTGGATCGGGCCAAACAGATTCTCGGCCCTTCGTATGAGGGAACGATGCCGGACTGGACGTTGGAGGAAATTTACGACCGCCTGGAAGAGAACGCGCCACGCATCGCCATTATCGGCGGTTCAAGCGACCATCCGGCTCATATCATGGATTACCAAACCTCCGCGCTGGCAGCAATCCGCATTTGGCAAAACGGCGGAATTCCCTTTTATTTTTCCACGCCAGTCCTCTGCGACGGGACAGCCCAAAGCAATTACGGGATGAGTTATTCCCTGCAAAGCCGGAATGCCGTGGCGCAAATGGTGGTGAATCAACTGGAAGCCCACAGCTATCACGGAGCTTTTGTGATTCAGGGATGCGACAAACAGCCGCTCGGTGTCGTCAGCGCCCTGGCCCATATCGACCGCCTCCGTCGTAATCGCGGGGAAGCGCCGTTTTTTGCCACTTTTGCTCCGGCCCATGTCTTGAAAGGCGGGACGATTCCGGACGATTTGCGGACGGAGCTGGAGCGGTTGACAGAAGATGCCGAGAAAGCGGGGGCCCGGGATATTGCCGATGATTTGCGCGATACGATGGCTTATATATTGCAATGTACCACCAATACGGCGTTTCAGGGGATTTTTTTGCGAGCGAGGGAGAAAGGGATCATCTCGGAAGCGAAGCATAAGGAGTTTGAGAAACGACTCGCTGTGAACACCTGTGACAGCAAAGGGGGCATCTGTGCCTTCAACGGTACGGGAAACAGTTCACGCCACCTCGTCGCCGGGCTGGGACTAGTCCATCCGGCGGTCGAGCAATTGACGGGACCGCCCGGGCAGGACAAGATCAATCAGGCGATTGACGCGTTGGCTCTCATGATCAATCAGCCGGCTTTCGGGGTGGCTAACCTCGTGGGAGCCAATATCCGCAATGCGATTCGTATTCACAGCGCCTCCGGAGGTTCAACCAACCTGATGATGCATTTGGTTGCGGCCATGCTTTACGGAGGCTATCGTTTCAGTTTATGGGATCTCAATCACATTCACCAGGAAGTGCCGGTTCCTGATTTATTCGACTACAGCCTGACCGAAGGCAGAGACATTTTCGCGCTGGCGATGCAGTGTTGCAGCGGACGCATCCGCGGGATGGAAACGCTGTTTTATGAACTGGTGCAAAACGGGGTTCCGATGGATCTGGACGCCCCCACGGTTACCGGCACAAGCTGGAGAGAGCGCCTGAAAGACAATGATCGCCTCCCCGCGGCAAATGTCAGCGACAATCCCGTCATCCTTTCCAAACCGCGCCGTTCTTTCAGCGGGGTCGATGTTCTGAAAGGAAACTTTTTTGAAAGCGCTGTAGTGAAAATCAGCGGGATGACCAGTGCCCAATTGGATGAATTTGACTGCAAGGCGGCCTTTGTTCTCTATTATGAAAACGAAGACGATGCCAACCGCAGTCTGCTCGACCCCCGGTTGCTGGAGCGGATTTGCGAGGAACGGCTGTTTTCCCGTGAGCGGCTGCTGGCTGTACTGAAACAGAATGCACCGGGCGAGTACGATCGCTGCGCGGAGCTTGACTATGATCAGCTGTTTGCGCGCATGGTTGATAAAGCGATTCTGAAAATCGCCATCGTCATAGCCGGGCAGGGTCCGGTCGCCTTTGGTATGCCGGAGATGTTTACCCCGATGCAGCACATAAACGCCAACCGCCGGTTGAAAAAGCTGGTCACGCTGATCAGCGACGGCCGGTACTCCGGGGTTACCTATGGTGCAGCCATCGGTCACATGACACCGGAAGCGCTTGAAGGAGGTGGGATTCTTTACCTGCAAACCGGCGACCTTCTCTACCTTGATTTACGTGGAAGGCAGATTCAATTTATCGATCCGGACGCGTTGATGGAGGGACGAATTTCGTTCGCTTTCGATTCTGTTCCAAAGGAGCGCCGGCAATTGGGGGAAGAAAGACGGGTGAGACTCAGGCAACGACAGCGTTTGGTGGCCACCAGCAACCGGATGTCCGCGCATACCGATGCCGCGTATGGAGTCGTCCCCGTCTCCGTAGCAGAAGAAGCTGAACACGACTACCGGACGGATGTCCTGTTTCTTTCAAAAAAACTGAACAATTGATTTGGATGTGAATGTGCTTATGCCCATCATTCAGGCTGTGGATCGCGCATTGCAAATTTTGGATCTCTTTGATGAATACGAAACCGAATTGAAAATCACTGAAATCAGCAGGCGCCTCGGTCTTCATAAAAGCACGGTTCATTCTTTGCTCAAAACGCTTCAGTCGCGCGGGTACATCATTCAAGACCCGGACAGCGGAAAATACAGGCTTGGCCTTAAATTGATGGAGCGGGGAAATCTCGTTTCGCAAGGGATGGATCTCCGCAATATCGCTAAGAAATTTCTGATGGAATTATCGCTGAAAACGGGACTCACCGTTCATCTGGTCATTCTGGACGGGAAGGAAGGGGTTTATATTGACAAAGTCGAAGGGGCATCGGGAGTGATCATGTACTCCCGCATCGGCCGCCGCGTTCCCATTCATTCCAGCGCGGTCGGGAAGGTTCTGGTCGCCTTCAAGCAAGAGCAGGAATTGGCGGAAATTCTCAGCGGCTATGTCTATACCCGGCAAACGCCCAATACCATTACCTGTGAAGCGGAATTTTTGAATGAGCTGGCCGCTGTCCGCAAAAAAGGGTACGCCGTGGATGATCAGGAAAATGAGCGCGGGGTAAGATGCATGGCCGTGCCCGTCCGGGATCACACCAGACAGGTGATCGCGGCAATCAGCGTCTCCACTCCGGTTTCGGCCCACGATGACGGAACGGACGAACAAATCGTGGATTGCTTGAAAAGCGCAGCCGGCAAGATTTCCGAACAAATGGGTTACGGATTTTGCTGAACGGAAAATTTCATGTCTTATTGTCATACCCCCGGAATGAAAGTGTGAAGCAAAACAGGAGGGAGTGGAGTCCCTCAGAGGGGAAAAGGGGCTCCGCGGCCCGTCCTGTGACGACCATTGACAGCAACGCCATCACCTGTCCAAGGAGTTGTGCACCATGAGAGTGATTCGATTTTTGGAGAATTCCCTTCCTGTCCTCGCTGCAGTAACCGAGGAAGACAGCGTTTATCCGCTTCCCTTTGCCGGATTTCTCGAGCTGGTCAATCAAGCGGAAGCAAAGCAAACCACTCCGCTGCGTCTGATTTTGAACTCGATTGAAAAAGCTGCTCCCTTGCCCCGGGATCTGGAAAGCCTCCAGTTGATCACGCCGCTGGATGCGCCGGAAGTCTGGGCGGCAGGGGTAACCTATGAGCGGAGCAAAGAAGCCCGCAACTATGAAGCAACCGGCGGAAAAATGGATCAGACCACCTTTTACGATAAAGTGTACGATGCAGTCCGGCCGGAAATCTTCTTCAAGTCGACCGCCAGGCGCACGGTGGGGCCGAATCAGCCGGTTTATCTGCGGGGAGATTCCAACTGGCAAATTCCTGAACCGGAACTGGGTCTCGTCCTTAACCATAAAGGAGAGATTCTTGGCTATACAATCGGCAACGATATGAGCTGCCGGGATATTGAAGGCGAAAATCCGCTCTATCTCCCTCAGGCGAAGATCTGGCGCCATTCCTGTTCCCTGGGCCCCGCTGTTTTGCTGGCTGAAGCGGTTGAGGATCCTTACCGGATGGAAATTACCTGCCGCATTTACCGGAACGGGCAAAAAGTGGTCGAAGGGTCAGCCAATACGAGCCAATTGAAACGGAAATTTGCCGAGCTGGTCGATTATTTGAAAAGGGATAATGAAATCTTTGACGGAACGGTTCTGCTGACGGGAACCAGCATTGTCCCGCCCGATGATTTTACCTTGGCGGACGGGGACCGGATTGAGATTGAAATTTCCGGAATCGGCGTACTTTCCAATCTGGTGAAGAGACCAGCCGGTTAAAAAGGAGGCGTGGCGATGGAAACGGCTTATAAAACCGTCATGATCAAGCCTCAGGATAATGTTGCCGTTGCATTGAGCAACATTCCCAAAGGGACGGTGATTCAGGTGCAATGCCGGGATCGGAGCGTCACGGTAAAGCTCGTGAGCGATATCGAGTTTGGCCACAAATTTGCCGTCAAGGAGATTCCCGCCGGCGGCGATGTGATCAAATACGGTGAAGTGATCGGAGCGGCCGTAACGGAGATTGCCGTCGGGGAGCATGTGCATGTTCACAATGTGGAAGGAAAAAGAGGGAGAGGGGATCGGATGGGCCATGCAAACTGAATTTTGGGGCTATCGGCGTCCGGACGGAAAAGCAGGCGTGCGCAATCATGTGTTGATCCTCCCGACGATTACATGTGCCACCCAGACGGCTTACCGGATCACGGAGCTGGTTCAGGGAACGGTGACGTTTATCCACCAGCACGGTTGTGCCCAGGTGGGAGCCGATTATGAACAAACCTTTCGCACTTATGCTGGTTTGGGAAAAAATCCAAATGTCTACGGAGTGGTCGTGTTGGGGCTCGGTTGTGAAACCCATCAGGCACGGAAAATTGCCCAGGATATCGCCAAAAGCGGAAAACCGGTTGAAGTCGTTTCCATCCAGGATCACGGCAGCACTTTGGATGCAATCGCGCAGGGAGCAAAAATCGCCGCAAAAATGGTGCAGGATGCGTCTGCTTTGCATCGGGAACCCCTCCGATTAAGTGAATTGATTGTCGGGACGGAGTGCGGGGGATCGGATGCCTGTTCCGGAATTTCGGCCAACCCGGCGGTGGGCGTTGTCAGCGATTTGATCGCCGATCACGGGGGAACGGCCATTTTGGCGGAAACGACGGAGTTGATCGGGGCCGAACACCTGCTGGCGGAGCGGGCCGCTGACGACAAAGTGAAGAAACGCGTTTACGAAGTGATCCAGGCGATGGAAAGCCGTGCTTTTGCGATGGGGGTGGACATTCGGACGGGAAACCCCAGCCCGGGCAATATCAGGGGAGGACTTACCACCCTGGAGGAAAAATCGCTCGGGGCCGCTGCCAAAGCAGGTTCCCGGACACTTCAGCAACTGGTTGATTATGCGGAGATCCCAAGCAAAAAAGGGTTGGTCTGGATGGATACACCGGGCCATGATATTGAGCAGCTGACCGGGATGGTGGCCGGCGGCGCACAAATCGTCCTGTTCACCAGCGGCAGGGGCACACCCACCGGCTCCCCGATTGCGCCCGTGATCAAAATCTCCACCAACACCCCGATATTTGAACAGATGAGCGACAACATGGACCTGAACGCCGGAACGATCATCGATGGCACGGAAACGATTGAATCCGTGGGAAATCGCATCTTTGACGAAGTGATCCGAGTCGCTTCCGGAAAATTGACGAAAGCGGAAATTTTGAAACAACACGACTTTGGAATTTGGCGGATCGGACCCACATTCTGAAAACGGATGCCCTCAGGGAGGAAAGAAAACATGGTGGATCAAAAAAACGCACGCACGTACCTAAACTATGTAAACGGAGAATGGCGGTCTGCGTCGACCGGTGAGGTGGAAAAAAGCATTAATCCGGCCAATATTGAAGAAGTTGTCGGCTATGTGCAAAAATCGGGGATTGAAGATTTGAACCGGGCGGTGGCCGCGGCCAGATCGGCGCAGAAAACCTGGCGCAAATTGTCCGGGGCCACCCGGGGAAACTATCTGTACAAAACGGCGGACATATTGGAAAAACGCCTGGATGAGATCGCGGAAACGATGACGCGGGAGATGGGCAAAACACTGCCGGAAGCCAAGGGAGAAACCACCAGAGGTGTAGCCATCCTGCGCTATTATGCCGGGGAGGGAATGAGAAAAACGGGGGATGTGATTCCATCTTCCGAAGCAAATGCCTTCATGTTTACAAAGCGGTTCCCGCTCGGGGTAGTCGGTGTGATCACGCCGTGGAACTTTCCGGTTGCCATCCCGATCTGGAAGATAGCGCCGGCGCTGATTTACGGCAATACTGTGGTCTTTAAGCCGGCTCCGGAAACAGCGGTCACGGCGGCCAAAGTGGTCGAGTGTTTTGCTGAAGCGGGCCTGCCGGCAGGCGTGGTGAATCTCGTGATGGGCGACGGAACGGTTGGACAGGGGATCGCCGAACATCCGCAGGTCGACGGAGTTACTTTTACCGGTTCGGGACAGGTGGGAAAACTGGTCGGTCAGATTGCTCTGGCGCGCGGGGCGAAGTACCAGCTGGAGATGGGCGGTAAAAATCCGGTGATTGTCCTGAAAGATGCCGATCTCGATCTGGCGGTTGAAGCGACGGTCAGCGGAGGCTTGCGTTCGACCGGTCAAAAATGCACGGCCACCAGCCGGGTGATTGTTGAAAGCGCCGTTTACGACCAGTTCAAGGAGAAACTGCTGGCGAGAGTGAGCGAGTTAAAGGTGGGAAACGGCCTGGAGGATGGCACATGGATGGGGCCGTGCGCCAATAAAAAGCAACAGGAGAAATTCCAATATTATGTGCAAAAAGGGCTGGAAGATGGAGCTGTTTTGCTCTGCGGAGGGAAAGTGCCGCAGGGAGACCGTTTCCGCAACGGCTTTTACGTGGAACCGACTGTTTTTGAAAATGTGAACCCCCATTCGCTTCTGGCTCAGGAAGAAATTTTCGGTCCGGTTTTGGCCCTGATGAAAGTGGACAGTTTGGAAGAAGCGATTGAGATCGCCAATAACTCCGACTATGGCCTGAGCGCTTCGATCTTTACCAAGGACGTATCCAATGCCTTCACCTTTATCGAGGAGATGGAAGCCGGTCTGGTGCGGGTGAACGCGGAGTCGGCCGGTGTTGAACTCCAGGCGCCGTTTGGCGGCATGAAGCAGTCGAGCTCCCACTCCAGAGAGCAGGGAGAGGCGGCAAAAGAATTTTTTACCGCAGTGAAAACGGTGTTTATTAAACCGTAAAAAATCAACCTTGGAGGCAGACACAGCGTGAGTATGACCCTCACGTTCCGTCTTTGCCTCGTGAGCGGGGGAGAGGGATGAACATTCGGGAAAAAAATCAAAAGTTGGGAGAGATCTTGCGAGGGATGGATCAGGTGATCGTCGCTTTTTCGGCGGGCATCGATTCCACCTTTGTCCTGGCAAGGGCGGTCGAGGAACTGGGGGAGCGGGTGCTGGCAGTCACCGCCGCTTCGGAAACGTTTCCGGAGAGGGAAATGCAGGAAGCGGTTGCCCTGGCGAAACTGCTCGGCGTAAAACATGAAATCATTCAGATCGCCGAAATGGAAAACCCTCACTTTGTCGCCAACAATCCCGATCGCTGCTACCATTGCAAGGCGGGGTTGTACGGGAGTTTGACCCGTCTGGCCAAAGAGCGCAATATTCCCTGGATACTCGACGGGGCCAATATGGATGATCTGGGGGATTACCGGCCGGGAAGAAAAGCGGCGAAAGAATATGAAGTGCGCAGTGTGCTGCAAGAAGCGGAAATCTATAAAAAAGAGCTGCGCGAACTGGCGCGGGAAATGGGCTTGCCAAACTGGGACAAACCATCTTTTGCCTGTCTGTCCTCCCGCATTCCCTACGGTGATCCGATTACGCTGGAAAAGGTGCGGCAGCTGGACCGGGGGGAACAAGCCCTGCGCGAGATGGGTTTTCGCACCTTGCGGATTCGCCATCATGATACGATCGCCCGGATCGAGGTTCCGCCCGGGGAATTCGCCAAAGTTCTGGCCCTTTCCGAGCGGATTACCGCGGTTTTGAAAGCGGAGGGGTTCACTTACGTAACCCTGGATTTGCAAGGATACCGCTCCGGCTCAATGAATGAAACCCTGAAAACGGCAAAATGATCCTTGGGGGACAGGTCATGGACACTTTTAAGGATATCGGTTTTTGCAAGCTCGATATTGACCGTGAAAAGAGAACGGGTTATCCGGAAGTGATCTTCGGGCAAGGAAAAACGGAGAAGCAGGTTGCCGCGATCTTTGCCGAGTTGATGAAGGCACACAACCGGGCGATGGCCACACGGGCGACGAAAGCGATGGCAGCGCTTGTCAAAGATCAGTTTCCCGAGGCGGTGTATGATCCTGTTTCACGCCTGCTGACATGCGGGGAGTCGCCTCGGCGTTATGCAGGCACGGTGGCCGTAGTCTGCGCGGGGACGTCGGATTTGCCGGTCGCGGAAGAAGCGGCGGGAACAGCACAATGGATGGGGTGCGAAGTGGAGCGGATCTATGATGTGGGAGTAGCCGGCATCGACCGTTTGCTCGCCTTCAGGGAACAACTGAGAGAGGCCCGGGTCGTTATTGTGGTCGCCGGAATGGAAGGGGCACTGGCAAGCGTCGTCGGCGGGCTGACCAGACGCCCGGTCATTGCCGTTCCCACCTCGGTAGGCTACGGGGCGCATTTTTCCGGGTTGACCCCGCTGTTCTCCATGCTGACTTCTTGCACCGCCGGAGTAACAGTGGTGAATATCGATAATGGATTCGGTGCGGGTTATGCCGCGGTGATGATTCAACAATTGGTGCAGGAGGCTGTCGGCAAATGAGCACATTATATCTCGATTGTATATCCGGCATTGCGGGTGATATGACATTGGCCGCCCTGATCGATTTGGGGGCCGACCCCGGTTATATCGAAAAACATTTGAAAAAACTTCCGCTCGATCCTTTTTTCATGCAGATCAAACAGGTGGTAAAACGGGGCATTTCAGCCAAACAACTCTGCCTCCACGTTGAACCGCAACCTCATCATTCCCGTCATCACGCCCATCGCCATGCTGCCGATATTCTGGCGATGATCGAGCAAAGTGAGCTGCCGTCCCGCGTTAAAGAAAGGAGCCGCTCGATTTTTTCGCTGATCGCTGAAGCCGAAGGGAAAATTCACGGGATTTCGCCGGAGAAAGTGCATTTTCACGAAGTAGGGGCGATGGATTCGATCATCGATATCATCGGAACTTGTTTAGCTTTGGAAAACCTGGGGATTGAACAAATTTTCGCCTCTGAAGTGCCGGTCGGAAGCGGAAAAGTGCAGATGGCCCATGGTTTGTATCCGATTCCGGCACCGGCCACAGCGGAGCTTTTGACAGGGATCCCGCTGGCTTCTCTCCATGTGAATGGAGAATTGACGACCCCGACGGGCGCCGGGATTTTGAAAGCGCTCGTCAGCGAGTTCAGGCCGATTGGAGGCTTTACCATAGAGAAGATCGGGTACGGTGCAGGGGAGAAGGATTTCGATCATCCGAATGTGTTACGGGCGCTTCTCATAAAAGATGGTGAAGAAAAAAAGGAGTATGACAGGCAAAGGGAAACGATCGCCGTTCTGGAAACCCAAGTGGATGACATGAGCGGTGAAGCCCTTGGTTATGCGATGGACCAACTGTTTCGCGCCGGGGCGCTCGATGTGTTTTATACGCCGGTTTATATGAAAAAAAATCGTCCAGGAACGTTGATTACTGTTTTGGCGCCGGAGCATTTGGCCGAACGTTGTGAAGACGTCCTGCTCAGGGAAACGACAACTCTCGGCGTGCGGCGAACGAGGTGGACGAGATCGATTCTCAGGCGGGAGACCGACAGGGTGGAGACCCCCTATGGAACGATTGCCGTCAAGCGGGCATACCGGGATGGAACGGCCATTCGGCAGATGCCGGAATACGAAGAGGTGGCCCGAATCGCGCGGGAAAAAGGGGTTCCGTTCCAGGAGGTGTACGAAACGGTGATCCGCTGCGTGCACGATAAGGAGCGGGCATAGCGGAATATAAACGGGAGAGCTTTGCAAGAGCCGCAGGATTTCAATGATCGGAGGAAACCTGTGGCTCTTTACATGAAGCTTGACATTAAAGTGTATAATTTAAGGTAACTATAAAAAAATTAGTATGTCCACCGCCATCTTCAGGGATGACGGATGATTAGAGGTGAACTTCGTTGATTAAACTGAGCGTGTTGGACCAATCCCCGATTCCGGAAGGAAAAACGGCAGAAGAGGCCTTGGCGGACACGGCCCGTTTGGCGCAGGAAACAGAAAAGCTGGGATTTCACCGTTTTTGGGTATCCGAGCATCATTTCACCCGCAGCCTGGCAGGTTCCAGTCCGGAAGTGCTCATCAGCCATCTTGCGGCCAAAACGGAGAAAATGAGGATCGGCTCCGGCGGTGTGATGCTCCCCCACTACAGCGCTTATAAAGTGGCTGAAAACTTTAAGGTGCTGGAAGCATTGTACCCGAACCGGATCGACCTGGGCCTGGGAAGGGCACCGGGAGGAATGCCGCTGGCGACCAAAGCGCTCCAAGAAGGAAAAATCTCTTATGCAGACCATTATCCGCAGCAAATAGCGGATCTGATTTCCTTTCTCCATGATCATGAGCACCCTGAGTACCCGGGATTGCGTGCGACTCCGCTGATCGGAACTGCACCGGAGATCTGGTTGCTCGGTTCCAGCGGCGGCAGTGCCTTGCTCGCTGCCCAACAGGGAGCGGGGTATGCATTTGCGCAATTTATCAACGGAGAAGGCGGAGCCGATGTGGTTCGGTTTTATCGGGAACATTTTCGCCCGTCGCAATTGAATCAGCAGCCGCAAACCATTCTCGCCATTTTCGTCGTCTGCGCGGAAACGGATGATGAGGCGGAGCATTTGGCCGCGAGCCTGGATTTATCCCTGCTCTTGATTGAAAAGGGGGGTGCAGCCAACGGGATTCCTTCCGTTGAAACGGCGCTCCGTTATCCTTATTCTGCCTATGACCGCTATCGCATAAAAGAGAACCGCAAACGGATGATCGTCGGGTCAAAAGAACGGGTGAAAGAGCGAATTCTTCAACTCGGCGAAGAATATGGTACAGAAGAATTTATGATAGTAACCCTGATGCATGACTTTGCCTCCAAACTGAAATCATACCGCCTGTTGGCGGAGGCGTTTGCTTTGAAAAAAGACTGCTGACCAACGCATGGTCGGCAGTTTCCATCCCGTCATCCCTGAATTCCGAACAGATCGAATTTTTTGTCCGAATGCTGAAAGGGGGGAAAGAAATGAAAGCAAAATGTTTACAACCGGGCGACACGATTGGCATTATCGCCCCGGCGAGCCCGACTGATCCGGTGGAACTGGAAATGTCACTTGAAATTTTGGCGGGCTTTGGTTATCGGGTGAAGCCCGGTCGTTCGCTGGGAGAGCGCTACGGTTATCTGGCTGGAAGGGATGAGATTCGGGCGGAGGATATCAACCGGATGTTTGCCGATCCCGAAGTGGATGCTGTTTTTTGTCTGAGAGGAGGGTACGGAACCCCTCGTCTGCTGGATCTGATCGATTATGAAATCATCCGGGCCAATCCGAAAATTTTTGCCGGCTATAGCGATATTACCGCATTGCATGTGGCGATTTATCAGCGGACGGGATTGGTTACCTTTCACGGCCCGATGGTGTTTGAACTGGCAAAGCGCTTCGATGCCCTTTCCTGGCATACGCTTTTTACGCACCTGTCCCGGCCTTGTCCAGTTGGCGGATACCTCTCCTCAGCGGAAAGCTGTCCGTTCACCATTGTCCAAGGTGAAGCGGAAGGGAAGTTGGTCGGCGGAAATTTGTCCCTCCTGGCGGCTTTGCTCGGTACGCCGTATGAAGTGGATACCAGGGGACACATTCTCTTCATCGAAGAGATTGAGGAAGAGCCATACCGGATTGACCGCATGCTCACCCAGCTGAGACTGGCCGGAAAGTTGCAGCAGGCAAGCGGGATTGTTATAACGGAATGTACCGACTGTGAAGCAGCGGATGATGCGAAGAGTTTAACCGTGAGACAGGTTTTGGAAGATATTTTGAAGCCCCTTGGCATCCCCGCTTTTTATGGATTGAAAGCGGGACATACCAATGTCAACTTGACACTGCCGGTCGGGGTCCGGGCAAAAATGGATGCAGGCGGGCGATGGCTGCAATTTCAGGAAGCCGGCGTAACCTGCTGAAAAAAAACTGCCCCAGTTCCCTGAGGCAGTTTGCTCTAACCTTTATCTTCCAGATCCCAAACAGGCACGATCATGACATTATCCTTGTTGACTTCTTCATGCACCTGAGCTTTTTCAGCGTGTTCATCGACCATTTCAATCCAGACCGGGCGTCCCCGGTAGGTGACTTCGATGTGTTCCGGAAACTTTAAAATCTCTTTTGCACGTTCCAGATCCATGCGCAATCCCTCCTCATCTATCCATAGGGTTACGTATTGTGGCCGGAGTTATACGTTGTACGCAGCGCACCGAACCCGTTTTTTCCGAAGAAATCCGGGCCCTTTCCCTGATTGGGGCTGTTGGCAAAATTCAACGAGAGGGACGGCGAAGGAACTGAAGCAAAAAAGCACCCGGTCCGACGGACATTTCCGTTTCGGGAGTTTGCCGTAAGCGGAAAACCCGGGGCCATTCCCGTCCTATCCGCTTTTTCATCAAAATTTGAAATGATCGGGATGCTGGCCGAAACGGTGGTTCTGGTTCATTGCATCGATCTGGTCCATCTCTGCGGGGGAGAGTTCAAAATCAAAGATATCTGCATTTTCCTTGATGCGGTGTTCGCGCACGGATTTGGGAATCGTGACGACTCCGTGCTGCAAGTCCCAGCGCAAAATGATTTGAGCCGGAGTCTTGCCGTGTTTTTCGGCAAGGGCTGTCAGTGTCGGGTGATCGAGGTTATTTCCTCTCATAAGCGGACTCCAGGCTTCCAGCTGGATCCCTTCCTGTTTGCAGTATTGAAGCAGTTCCTTTTGCGTCAGCAGGGGATGGTATTCCACTTGATTTACCATCGGCAGCAGATCACTGTGTTTTTTCAATTCCTCGATATGATGGATTTGAAAGTTGCTGACACCGATCGCCCGAACCTGTCCTTCCCGGTATAATGTTTCGAGTGCTTTCCATGTGTCGATAAATTTCTCTTTTACCGGCCAATGGATAAGATAGAGGTCAATATAATCCACCCCCAATTTTCGGCGGCTCTCGTTAAATGCCTTCAGGGTGGTGTCATAACCTTGATCGGTATTCCATACTTTGGTGGTCAGGAAGATCTCTTCCCGGGGAATCCCGGATTCTTTGATTGCCCGGCCGACACCTTCTTCATTTTCATAGAGCGCGGCGGTATCGATGCTTCGATATCCCGTGTTCAGCGCCGCCTTGACTGCGTTGATGACTTCAGTTCCCTCCCGGGCTTTGTAAACGCCGAGACCGAGCCAAGGCATCTTCACACCATTATGTAACGTGGTCGTGCTGGTAAGATCCAGAGCCATGTGATCGCTCCCTTTTTGTGAAAATATGTTTCTGGGCAAGACATGTTGCCGTCGGGCAGTGGTGTCCCTGAATTTCCCGATGGCCGTTCAGGGGAGAGCCACTTCCCTCCCCGGTTTGTTTCCCGGGGTAAAAGAAAAGTTGTTTTTGTTGGATAACGTTCTCCTTTTCATAGTAGTACGTAACCGGGGCGGCTTCAAGGCAGAGCCAACGTTGACCGCCATCTCCCGGCAAAGCCGAAACCGAGGCTCGCATGCTCTGTTGGCAGGGAGAACAACTCGGTTGACGTATATGATTTTTTTCGAACTGTCACCTGTCACTCCGTGCAAAGAGATACACGTTTATGATTATTTGATATATTATAAATTCGATAAATATAGTGTATACTTCTGCATAAACTCATTTAAAATGAAATTATTAACGAACAAGGAGGCCGTTCACATGAAAAACATGACAAATCAAACCGTACAAACATATAAGGGTGTGACATCCTCTTATCTGTAAATGATGTACCCCTTATATGTGTTTATTTAAATAACACAAAAAGGGGTAAATCATGCGTTTTCCGGTAAAAAAATTTTTCTCATATTACAAACCGTATTTAATGCCGTTTCTTTCGGTATTGGCATGCGACTTGATCGTTTCTGCTGTGAGTTTGGTGTTTCCATTGCTCGTTCGGTATATAACGAAAGATGTTCTGGAAGGAGACTTATCCACTGCGTTAGATGAAGTGTACCAGATCGGCGGGCTGATGCTTGTTTTGGTCGTGATCCAGAATGTCGGAAACTATTTTGTAGACTACAAAGGTCATGAGATTGGTGCCCGTATGGAAAGGGATATGCGCGGTGAGTTGTTCGCGCATATGCAGAAGCTTTCCTTAAGCTTTTACGACAAGGAAAAGACAGGTCAGCTCATGTCTCGGATAACGAACGACCTGCTACTGCTTTCCGAGCTCTGCCATCACGGCCCGGAAGACTACGCCAAATATCTCGCCCGTTTTATTGGAGCATTTGTCATTTTGTTCTTCATTAACGCCCCTTTAACAATCGCTGTGTTCTGCTTTTTGCCATTCTTGGGTGTCTTCACATTGTATTTTAATAAGAAGTTGAACAAGGCTTTAAGAAGAAACAAAGAGCGAATCGGGGACGTAAACGCACAGGTGGAGGACAGTCTGTCGGGAATCCGCGTGGTAAAATCGTTTGCCAACGAGCACGTGGAGATTGAGAAGTTTAACCGGGAAAATAATTGTTTCCTCGATAGCCGGAAAAAAACTTACAAGGCGGAAGCGTATTTTTTCAATGGTGTTGAAGCGTTTATCCAACTGATTATGATCACGGTGATTATCTTTGGCAGTGTCAGTATTGTGAATAATACTTTAGAGTTAGCTGATTTAATTACTTTCCTACTGTATATCGGCTTTATGATTGAACCCATTCAACAGTTGACTCATATGAGCACGCAGTTTCAAGAAGGGATCACGGGCTTCCAGCGCTTTATGGAAATCATGAATCTGAAGCCGGCAATCGAAAACAAACCGAATGCCATAACCTTGCCACAGGTACATGGAGAGATTGAGTTCAAGAAGGTTTCCTTCCGTTACGAAGACCATTTGGACAATGTATTGGTAAATCTGTCGCTTCGTATACAACCCGGGGAGTACGTTGCGTTGGTTGGTCCGTCCGGTGCGGGAAAAACTACATTATGCTCGCTCATCCCCCGTTTTTATGACGTGACAGAGGGGGAGGTGTTGCTGGACGGAATCAACGTCCGCGATCTTGACCTGCGATCATTAAGAAATAACATCGGTATTGTACAGCAAGATGTTTACCTTTTTGTGGGAACAGTGTTGGAAAATATTCGCTACGGAAATCCAGCGGCGAGCGATGCAGAAATTATCAGGGCAGCCAAGCATGCCAATGCACATGACTTTATTATGAGCTTGCCAAACGGCTATCACTCCAAGATCGGACAAAGAGGTGTCAAATTGTCTGGTGGGCAAAAGCAGCGGCTGAGTATTGCCCGCGTATTCTTGAAAAATCCACCCGTTCTGATTTTGGATGAGGCAACGAGCGCGCTGGATAACGAGAGTGAAAGCATTGTCAAGGAATCACTGGAATCATTGGCCAAAGGACGTACAACCCTCGTGATTGCCCATCGCCTTTCCACAATCCGCAATGCCCGACGAATTATTGTACTGACGGAGGGTGGTATTGTGGAACAAGGTACGCACGATGAGTTACTTGCACGAGATGGGGTATATGCACACCTGTATTCCAAGCAGTTTGATTAGAGTTGGAAACCGCTTCAGAAAAGGGACCCCGCGCTCTTTATTCGCCCTTTCTGTCATGCATCAGCCAAAGCGCGAGACAAAAAACATGCAGCCCGCCGTGAGCTGCATGTTTTCAAATAACCGTTTATTTTCCGATGAATTCTTGTACCCAGTAATTTCCGTCTTTTACATAACCGACACCGATGTAATTGAAATCTTTATTCAAGATATTTTCACGGTGTCCTTTGCTGTTCATCCAGTCTATCACAACCTCTTGCGGAGTGGGTTGCCCCATGGCAATATTTTCTCCGGCGCTGTTGTATTGGATGCCATACTTATTCATCATGTCAAATGGAGAGCCGTAAGTCGGGCTGTTGTGGTCAAAATAGTGTTTGTCATGCATGTCTTGTGCTTTGTCCCGTGCCATCCGGCTCAATTTCGAATCGATTTTCAGGGCAGGCAACCCGTATTTGGCCCGTTCCTGATTGACAAGGTCAACCACTTGTTTCTCGTATTCGCTCAGCGTATAGCCGGTTTGTTGTTGTCCGGAAGAAGACGGTGGGGTCGATGCCGGTTTTGTCGTCTGGTTGGTTGCAGGTTGCTTTTTGACCGGAGCCGGTTGCTGTTGGATCTGCTTGGGCTGTACCGGAACGGATTGCGGCCGGTTTTGGATGATTTCCAGCGAGTCCACTTTGATGCCGTATTGTTTGAGAAGCTGGTCGAGATGCAACTCTTTCAAGGTTTCTTGAATATAGTGACAATAAGAGGAATTGGCGGAATCAGCTTCTGTACCGGGATCTTGTTTGCCGGCAGCAAAAGTTGTAAGCGGGCTGGTGACAGCCAATGCTCCTGCAATTGCCAATGAAGTCAAAATACGACGATTTTTCACAGAATAACCCTCCTGTTCATTTCCTGGCTCAACAGTGAAGCTGAGCGTTTCTCTATTAGAGGATAACATAGGTTTTGACGATATTTAGTAGAAATAGTTGGAAGTGGGATTGGTTTCCTTTCAAAGGTGGGGGTTAAAGCAAATGGAGAGAAAAGGCATCCGCTGACCGGATGTTAGCCAGCAGGTGAGGGGGGACACCGTGGCATTAGCCGGCAACGAACTTTCACAGAAAAACACCTTCCCCCCATGGCTATTGCCGGAGAAAGGTGTTTTGCCTTCAATTGAGTGAACTTGCTTGTGTATTTACTGTTGGCTTTTCTGCAAAGCCTGATCGAGATCTTCAAGAATATCGTCGATCGATTCAATGCCTACGGACAGGCGGACGAGTTCAGGCGTTACACCGGCACTGCGCTGTTCCGCTTCCGACAGTTGCTGGTGGGTCGTGCTCGCCGGATGGATGACCAATGATTTGGCATCACCGACATTGGCGAGATGAGAAAAGAGCTTCACATTTTGGATAAATTTCTTGCCGGCTTCCAAACCTCCCTTAATGCCGAAGGTGAAAACGGCTCCCTGGCCTTTGGGGAGGTATTTTTGCGCCAGCTCATAGGTGCGGTGGGTTGGCAAGCCGGGATGGTTTACCCATTCCACTGCTTCATGCTCTGCCAGATATTTCGCTGTTTTCAGGGCATTTTCACTGTGCCGTTCCATTCTCAGATGCAAGGTTTCCAGTCCCTGCAAGAGAAGGAAAGCATTAAAGGGAGAAATGGCGGCGCCGGTGTCGCGCAGCAGTTGAACGCGGGCTTTGATTATGTAGGCCAATGGGCCGACCGCTTCGGTATATCGGACGCCATGGTAGCTGGGATCAGGCTCGGTAAGATCCGGGAATTTCCCGTTCGTCCAGTCAAAACGGCCGGAGTCGACGATTACCCCGCCAATGCTGTTGCCATGACCGCCGATAAATTTCGTTGCGGAGTGGACGACGATATCAGCCCCGAATTCAAAGGGACGGCATAAATATGGCGTGGCAAACGTATTGTCGACGATGAGAGGAACACCGTGATCATGGGCAACGTTCGCGACTGCCTCGATGTCCAGGATATCGGTTTGCGGATTGCCGATGGTTTCGGCGAAGACTGCTTTGGTTTTATCAGTGAAGGCTTTGCGGAAATTTTCCGGATCGGACTGATCGACGAAAATCACTGTGATCCCCAGTTTGGCCAGTGTATGCCTGAAGAGGTTGAACGTGCCGCCGTAAAGATGGCTTGAAGCGACAATTTCATCTCCGGAATTGGCGATATTAAGAATGGAATAAGTGATCGCTGCCTGTCCGGAACTGGTCGCCAGCGCCCCGACGCCTCCTTCCAGTTCGGCCACCCTTTTTTCAAATACGTCCTGGGTCGGGTTCATAATGCGGGTATAGATATTGCCGAATTCCTTTAACGCAAACAAATCCGCCGCATGCTGGGGATCATTGAACACATAGGAAGTCGTTTGGTAAATCGGTACGGCCCGGGCATTGGTTGTCGGATCAGGTACCTGTCCGCCGTGGACGGCAATCGTTTCAAGCTGGTGCTTTTTTTGTTCGCTCATGTTTTTCCTCCTTCTCAGTAAAAAGCCTCTTCCCTGATCCAGAGAAGAGGCTTTGTGATCCATTTTCCTCTCCTATCTCTTAGAAACTGATGCTCAGTCTCTACAGGAATTGGCACCTTCCGGTTCGTCTCACCGGGGTTGCCGGGCTTCATCGGGCCAGTCCCTCCGCCGCTCTGGATAAGAGTATAAAACGTGAAAATATATGTTTTTTTATCGATTTACTACATTATAATAAATTGTGATTTTTTTGCAATGTATTTTGCAAGGGAATTTGTTTGGGATCCAAAAACGATGAAGGAGATTTTTGCGTTCCGGACTCTGGTGAAAAGTCATGATCTTTTCCGAAGGGTCCCGCAGCGATGGTGAGCCTTGGGAAAATTTATTTTAAAATAAAAAACAAACAGAGAGACAGGTGAATAAATATTGTCTGTTTTTTTAAAATTGGTATAATAAGCAGGAGAAGTGGAATATAAGCATTGAGGTGGACGCCGATGAACGGAATCCCGCGCCCGCTGGTACGTGCCAACCAATGGTTTCAGGTACTGTCGGTTGTTTTTGCCCTGATCACAGGTCAATACTGGATTTTGCTGCTCCCGTTGCTCACCGGGCTGTACAGTCTGATCGTGGGCCAAAATCCGGTATTTTGGGTTGTTCGTCCGTTTTTAAGAAAACCGCATTCGCACTATGCGATGGAAGATCCTGACCAGCAGAGATTTAACCAGATGATCGCAGCTGTCTGCCTGGTACTCAGCCTGATCGGATTTTATGCCGGAGTGCCGGCGGTTGGGTATGTATTTGCCATTCTGTTGGGAATCGCGGCCTTTGTGGCCATTCTCGGTTTTTGCATCGGATGCTTTATCCGTTACCAATATCTCCGCTACAAGCAGCGGAAAGCTTGAACCCGCCTCGTTGCGGGTTTTTTTTGCGGTTCATTCGGTGTAGAATAAGGGGAGGTTTTGCAAGAACGTTAAATGAGGTAGGTTTATATGAAAATCGTACTATCGACGTTAAACGCCAAATATATTCACACCTCGCTTGCTTTGCGCTATTTGAAAGCATTTTGTGAGCGTGAATTTGCTGTGGAAATCGCGGAGTACACCATTAAGGATCCGGAGATGAACATCGTTTCCGACCTGTTTAACCGCGCTCCCGACGTGGTCGGTTTCTCTTGTTATATCTGGAATATCGAAGAGACGATCACCGTGATTGACATGCTGAAGAAAGTAAAACCGGATGTGAAAATCGTCCTGGGAGGGCCGGAGGTGTCCTATGACACAAAAGAATGGATGGAGCGGTTGCCCCAAGTCGATTTTATTGTGATGGGTGAAGGGGAAGAGACATTTCATCACTTGCTGACCGAGTTGAGCGGTGAACAAAAGTTCCATTTTGTGTTTGGACTTGCTTGGCGCAAAGGTGATGAAATCATCATCAATCCGCCGCGCCCCAAATTGGATCTGAACAAAATTCCCTCACCGCACCGGTTTGAGGAAGACCTTCCCCATCTGCCCAATCGCGTTGTTTACTTTGAGACCAGCCGCGGCTGCCCGTTCAGCTGCCAGTTTTGTTTATCCAGCATCGAAGTGGGGGTCCGTTATTTTGACATCGAGCGGACGAAGCAGGATTTGCTCTACCTCATCCGCAACGGTGCAAAGCTGATCAAATTTGTCGATCGCACTTTCAACATTAAGCGGGATTATGCACTGGAGATTTTTCAGTTTTTGATTGATCACCATGGGGGCTGTACATTTCAGTTCGAGATTACTGCGGATATTATGCGCCCGGAAGTGCTGGATTTTCTGGCGGAAAAGGCCCCGCCCGGCATTTTCCGCTTTGAGATCGGCGTGCAATCGACCAACGACCCGACAAACGAAGCGGTCAAACGGCGGCAGAACTTTGCCAAGCTGAGCCGCACCGTGACCAAAATCAAGGAGTCCGGAAAAATCGCGCAGCATCTCGACTTGATTGCCGGGTTGCCGCTGGAGGATTACAACACTTTCAAGAAAACATTCAATGATGTGTTTGCATTGAGGCCGGAAGAGTTGCAGCTCGGCTTTCTGAAAATGCTGCGGGGAACCGGGATGCGGCTGGAAGCGGAGAAGTACGGCTATGTATTTATGGAGAAAGCGCCTTATGAAATCCTGGGGAACGAGATTCTCCCGTTTTCCGACATTGTCCGCATCAAGCGCGTCGAGGATGTTTTGGAAAAGTACTGGAATGCCCATCGCATGGATCATACCATTTCCTATCTGGTGGAGCGGGAGTTTCCGTCTCCCTTTGATTTCTTCCAGGATTTCGGGGATTTTTGGGAACGCAAGGGCTGGCAAAAGATCGGTCATCAGCTGGAAGATTTGTTCACCCGCTTGCATGCTTTTTTGTTGGAACGGGCTACCAGGCATCTTGACCTGATTCTCGGCTTGATGAAATACGACTACTACCTCGGACACAAACACCGCCCGCGCAAGGTTTGGTGGGAGCTGAGTTTGAGCAAGGAAGAGCAGGCTGCTCTGTTGCGACAGGCTGCGGAACAACCGGAACTTCTTTCAGGCGATTTCGCAAACCTTGGGCTTTCCGAGCGCGATCTGTTCAAACATGCGGTTGTCGATATGTTGCCTTTCGATTTGGACGTTTATCTGCGAACAGGCGAAATTCTTCGGCGGGACGTCGCTCTGTTTGCCGTTTACCGGCCTGATCAAGGAATGTCGGCCAGATGTTACACGATGCCGGTGAACGACCGCCAAGTTCCGCCGCCCGATGTGCGTAAAGTCGTTTGAACGTTCGTTCCGGGGCAAGCGAAAAAGCGGAAAGGCTTTGTTTTCACATTCGCATTAAGACGAAACCTCCTCCGGATGGGGGAGGTTTTCTCGTAATATTGATCGTTTTCCGGATCATGGAGCCTCCTCCCTTCCATTTCTGCCACACATGTCAACGAAATGAGTGAACGGGGAATGGAGCGGGAAAACATTGACAATGAATGGTGTTTTTCAATACGATTAAATTATTAGATAATAGGAATATTTTTGTATATGGAGAATTGTCTTTGTTGCCCGCGGTCAGTGAACCAGCTCAAGAAGGGGGTTGACCAGTTTGTCTGCATCACAAAATCAAGCTGTGAAAGAGAATCATGGTGCGAAAAAAGTGAGACAAATGAATTTTCGCTGGTGGTTTGCCGTTTGCTTATGGGTTTTGCTCTTAATCTCCTACATCGACCGGACCAATATTTCCATCGCCGGTCCCGAGATGGTCAAGGACGGAGTGGTCACGGAGAGTGCACTCGCTCTTGCCAATAGCCTGTTTCTCTTTATGTACGGATTGTCCAATCTGTTCGGCGGTTACCTGGGTGATCGCTTCGGGCCGAGAAAAGTCGCCTTGTTCGCGCTGATCTGGTGGTCGCTCATGACCTTGTTCACCGGTTTTGTCTGGAGTTCATTGGCGCTCGTTTTTTCACGGGTTCTCCTGGGGTTGGGGGAAGGGATGCACTGGCCGCTCAACTCAAAGTGGGTCAAAGAGTGGTTCCCGTCCCATGAACGTGCTCGCGCAAACATGTTCTGGGAATTCGGGCTGACGATGGGGCCGATTATCACCGGGCCGTTTGTGACCTGGCTCATCCTGTCAACTGGCACATGGAAAACCCCGTTTATCGTGATGGCTGTCATCGGGATCATCATCATGGCCCCGATTCTTTGGAGTATTGCGAAGGACCGGCCGGAGGAAAGCCGTTTTGTTTCCGCGGAGGAGCTCGCCTATATTCAAAAGGGGCGCAAGGATGAAAGCGCCTCCAGCGTGGGTGTCGGCGATGTTTTAAGAAAAGCGGATTTTTGGCTGCTTTTGATCAACTGGTCGGGGATGGCGACGGTCTTTTACGGAATTTTATTCTGGCTTCCCTCCTATCTGATGAAGGTGCGCCATCTTTCCCTTCATATGACCGGATTTTGGTACATGCTGCCCTATATCTTGATGACAATTGCCATTATTTTGACCGCTGTTGCCAGCGACCGCCTGATGAAACGTTCCATCTTTGCCGGGATTGGAACCATCATTGCCGGTGTGGGGCTCTTTTTGGGAACGCATACGGATAATCTCGTGCTGGCGATGCTGCTCATCTCCGTATCGGCCGCGATGAACGGCGTGGTTTTACCCACGATTTGGAGTTCGCTGCAACGCATGTTTCCCAGCCAAAATGTCGGAATCGGCGCAGGGCTGTTAAACGGGTTGGAAAACATCATCGCTGCGGTGGGGACGTATATTCTCGGCCTTTCGTTTAATGTCGGTTTTTCCTACCTGATCATCTTCGCCCTGATCGGCGGCATCAGCGGGCTGATTCTGGCGAAACGCGGGTATTGAGAAAAAATCGTTGACAGGCATGGTCTTTTCGGTTATAAACAATTCTATATAATGGATCGGTTGACGCAATGATGGAGTGAGTAAGCTTGGTTCCGGCGCCCAGAGAGCAGATTTCAGAGGCTGGAAGAATCTGCCGCCGCCCGGGCTGAACCCCGCCTCCTGAGCTTCCTGTGAAAAGCGGGACGGTTACCGCCGTTATCGGTTCGAGTGGGCGATCCGCTGCTGCTGGGCGGATTTGCCAATGAAGGTGGTACCGCGAAAGAACCTTTCGTCCTTCTGGGGATGAGGGGTTCTTTTCTTTTTTACTGTGAAAGTTTCCGATTTGACTGAGTTTCATCCGGGGCTTGCCGCAAAAGAGAGGAATATTTTCGATAAAAATGGTTGAAGGTGGTGGTATCCTTGCAGGGAAAACGCATGGTCATAAAGGTGGGATCGAGCAGCATAACGGAAGCCGGCGGAAAAATATCACAAGAGAAAATGAAAAGCTTGACAGCGCAAATGGCAAGTCTGATCCGGCAGGGGATGGAATTGATCCTGGTTTCATCCGGAGCCGTCGCTGCCGGATTGGAAAGACTGGGCTGGTCGCGTGCACAGATTACCATTCCCGAAAAACAAGCCGCTGCTGCAGTGGGACAAGGCATTTTAATCGGGATGTACCAGCAGCTCTTCGCGGCTGAACAGATTCAGATCGCCCAGCTTTTGCTGACACGTGCGGATGTGGAGGATCGCAAGCGGTACATCCATATTCGGAATACGGTTGAAACCTTGCTGCGCCGGGGCATTTTGCCCATTGTCAATGAGAATGACACCGTGGCAGTGGATGAAATCCGCTTTGGCGATAACGATACGCTGGGCAGCCTTGTTGCGTTGGTGGCGGAGGCGGATGCGCTTGTGATGCTGACAGACATCGACGGATTGTATACATCCAATCCGGCCCGGGACCCGAATGCGCGGCGGATTTCTGAAGTGACGGAGATTACGCCCGGTTTAAAAGCGATGGCGGGTCAAAGCATCAGCCGGGTTGGAACCGGCGGCATGCAGACCAAGCTGGCAGCAGCCGAAATTGCCACGCAGTCGGGGATTGAGACCTTTATCGCATCAAGTCAGGAGCCGGACGTATTAACGAAAATCGTTTCCCGGCAACAGGTGGGGACGCGGTTTTTTCCCCACCACCGTCTCTCGGGAAAAAAGTCCTGGCTCGCCTACGGCACGAGAGTGGAAGGAAGTGTCACCGTCGATGCAGGTGCTGCTGAGGCTTTGATCGATGGTTATGGCAGCCTCCTCCTCGCGGGGGTGGAAAAGGTGAGTGGGGAGTTTTTGGAAGGTGCGGCTGTTGCGATCAGGAAAGCAGACGGAGAGGAGATCGGCAAGGGAATCGTCCATTTCTCCAGCTTTGATTTGCGGTTGCTTCTGGAGAGAAAAAAAGTGGAGAAAAAGCAAAGCCACTATCCGGTCGTCATCCATCGGGATGCACTGGTGATTCTTGTGAAAGAGGGGAATCAGTGATGACACAAAATGAATTGCAGCGTTATGTGATTGAAAAGACGGAGAGAGCTAAACAGGCCTCCCGAAAGCTGGTTCTTTGCACCACCGAGGAGAAAAATGAGGCACTCCTTGAGATGGCAGATACACTGTGGCGGGAACGGGAGAGAATCCTTATGGCAAACCAAAAAGATATCCAGGCGGCCAGAGCAGCAGGAACGCCGGAGGGTAAGCTGGATCGGTTACGCTTGAACGAATCCCGTTTGCTGGAGATGATCGAAGGTCTCAGGCAGATTGTCGAACTGGATGATCCGGTGGGAGAGGTGCTGGAAACCTTCCAGCGGCCAAACGGGCTGAAAGTGGAGAAGGTGCGCGTTCCTTTCGGGGTCATTGCCATGGTGTATGAATCGAGGCCCAACGTTACCGTCGATGCGGCCGGGCTGGCCCTGAAAACGGGAAATGCCGTGGTTTTGCGCGGGGGAAAAGAAGCGCTTCGCTCCAATCATGCCCTGATCGAAGCATTGACAAAAGGGTTGCGCCAGTCGAACGTGCCCCCGGAGGCGATTCATTTTATTGACCGCCCGGAACGGGAGACGGTCGATTTTCTCATTCGCGCCAAAAATACGGTCGACTTGGCCATTCCGCGCGGGGGAGCCGGATTGATTCAGCGCGTCATCCAAAATGCGCTGGTTCCCGTGATTGAGACGGGAGTGGGCAACTGCCACGTCTATGTCCATCAGGCGGCTGATCCGGAGCGGGCCACCCGAATTGTTGTCAATGCCAAAACCGGAAGGCCATCGGTGTGCAACAGCATCGAGACCGTATTGGTCGACGAAGCGATCGCTCCTGTCTGGCTCCCGCAAGCAAGCAGGGATCTGGCTGAAAAAGGCGTTGAACTGCGTGGATGCGAAAAGACATGCGAAATTCTGCGCCACACTCCGGGATTAAAACTGGTGCCCGCTTCGGAGGCGGATTATGCGACCGAATTTCTCGATCTGACGCTGGCGGTGAAAGTGGTATCCGGACTGGAAGAAGCAGTTGCGCACATAGAAAAGTTTGGCACCCGCCATTCGGAAGCGATTGTGACCGAAGACAACGAAGCGGCGAAAGCGTTTCTGGCACAGGTGGATGCTGCTGCGGTGTACCATAATGCATCCACCCGCTTTACCGACGGCTTTGAGTTTGGCTATGGAGCGGAAATCGGCATTTCCACGCAAAAGTTGCATGCGCGGGGACCGATGGGACTGAAGGAATTAACCAGTTATAAATACCGGATCCGCGGAACCGGGCAAGTGAGAGAGTAGCTGAGCAGCGGAATTCCGTCGCAAAGAAGCGGCGGAATTTTTTCTGTGACACATACGGCCGGACTGAGACCGGATTGTGAACATCAAGTGTGATTGTTTTTAAAATAAATATATAATAGGATTAGTCTGTCGATTTTTCCGGGAATGTTGATGAGACAAATACCGGGCTGATCTCCGATGACGCGCTTGTACTTTCTCCGTTAAAACCAAAGATGAGGGGAATCCTCTTCTATGAAAATCGCTTTTGTCAGCTGCTCGAAAATGAAAAGGGAGATTCGCTGCCCCGCCTGCGAAATGTTTACTTCCGCGCTGTTTCGCAAAGCTTTTTCCTATTGCAAAGATCATTATGACCAAGTCTATATTCTTTCCGCCCACTACGGGTTGTTGCATGAAAAGCAGATGATTGCCCCTTTTGACCGGGCGATGCGCCAGTTAAGTGCGTCACAGCGCCGGGATTGGGCAGTGCGCGTTCATATTCAACTGCTCGATCAACTGCGCAAACAGTCGATCGCCTGGGAAGAGATCGAGTTGGTTGCTTTTTATGCCGGGGAGGATTATCGCACTTTTTTAATTGAGTTGTTTCCTGAAACGATTCCTGTGGCGGTTCCGCTCGCAGGATTGCCCATCGGAAAGCAGCTGCGGTTTTTTAAGGAGCAGGGTTATTGAGCAGTGTTTTTCCGCCGTGTTGTAAACATGACAAAGGGAGTCTCCCGAAGCGCGGGAGACCCCCTTTTTTCTGTGTCAGTGTTTTCCTTTTGGATAACTGACCATGTTGACAAACATCCGGTAAGCACCGGGTACCTGATTCTGGATTTCCCGATACCAGACCATGGAGGTGTACAGATAGGTGCCTTTCCCGTAATCGGCCACTAACAGCCCGCTGTCGAACGGTTTTTCCCCGGGATCAGCCATCGAGAAGAGGGGAACATAGTGCTGCCGGTCCCAGTCAGAGGGAAAATAGACTGCCCTCTCTTGCACCCAGCCGTCAAAATCGGCGGAAGTGATGGGATTGGGCCATTGCAACAAGGGATGATCCGGTTTTAAAAAGGTGACCGGTGCCGTTTCATCGGTGACCCGCCAGTTGATTGGCGGATCGCCGGGTGTGAGCGGATAGGGAGCGAGCTCCGGTTTCCAGCGGTCGGTCGGCTTATGGTATTGCATGACCACATGGCCGCCGTTTTTTACGTAATCGAGAAGACGCTGATTGTTGGCCAGCAGGTCATCCCGCGACAGATAAGCGCGAATCCCGACAACGATCGTATCATATACGCTTAAATCCCCGTTTTTCAGGTCATCCTCAGTCAGCATTGTCACGTGCAACCCGGCTTGCCGCAAATGTTCGGCAACATCGTCAAAGCCGCTGTCCACATAGCCGATGTTTAAGGACGGGTCAAGTTTGAGAGGAAAGGCATTCAACTTGATGGCTGCATCGGTGATGTAGTAGCTGGTGCCGATGTGAGGGTAGGAGATGCGTTCCACCTGGGCATGGAACTTGTGGTTGCCGACGGCGGCGGTGACCGGAATCTGGTATTGCTGAGCTTTTAACGGCCCGGTGGCCTGAATGCGGACGGTAAAGTTTTTGGTTTCATCCGCTTTGGCAAATTGCACGTTCCATTTTGCCGGAGTTGCCTTGAAGCCTTTTGGCAAGTCCAGAGAGATCGTTCCCTGGCTGGGGCCGTTTTTATAATTGGTCACTTTAATCGCAATCGTTTGCTCAGGTTGTGTCGCTTCCGTATTCAGAATGCTCGCTTCGGGGGTGAGTGTGATCCCCCAATCCGGCAGCAGGGCGGGTGTAAAGGTCAGCGGATCGGCGGTAATTTGCTCGGTCACTTTTTGTCCTCCGATCAGGTAAGACAGATCCACTTGCAAAACCGGAGGATGATAGGGATGGAAATACGATTCGGGATTGGCGGGAGCGGTCATCGCAAAGGAAACAGTCATTTCTCCTTTGGAAGGGAGAAAGGTTCGATAAGGCTTCATCGCGAATTTCCATCCGCCTGCGGGTTGCAGGGGGTGGATCCGGACCTGATGAATGGCGTTGTTTCCGGTATTGTTCAGCTGTAGTTTGACAGTGGAGGTGGAGCCTGGGGTCCAGACGTCGCGGTCGAGGGTCACGCGGGTTTGGATGCCTGCGGCGATGGTGATCACATGTTGCAGTTGCTGTTCTTTGATGTTCAGGCGGTACAAGAGGTCATCTTTTTGTTCGTGATTTAACGGGGCGTGGGCAGCCAATTCCTTGGCCATTCGCGTCATGCTTAATGCCTTGACAGCGGCGGCAGTCACCTCAGGCCTGTTCGGATAGGCGTTCTGGGTTCGTTCGTACTGGGTTTGCAGATGAGTTAACGTCGTTTTCAGGGCCGGGTCTTTTACCTGGCTGGCGTAACTTTTAAAATCATAGGGCAGTGAATCGAACAGGGACGTCTCCGGTCCGGTTGCGCTGACGGAAGAACGGATCAATTCCAGGGAGATATACTGGTCAGCCACGGGCAGGTCGCGCCCCATCCCCTGGCTTTTGTGTTTTTTGCGTGATTCCTCTCCCAATTGGGGATAGGTGAGTCCGTATACCGGATCGACTTTTCCGCCGACATTAAAGCGCAGCGTTTCGTGCCCGTCTGTTCCCGGCAGATAAAGTTTTTTCACTTGCCAGGGTTTCAGCCCGGCTTTGATCTGTTCGGGAAAAACACTGGGATCGGCGGCATCTTTAAAGGCGCGCACCGTCAGTTCGCTGATCGCCCGATGATGGCCGTGTTCGGTCGGGACATCGCGGAAAGAGGGCATGATAATATCCGGGCGCTCTTGGCGGATCCGGCGGATCAACCGTTCGTACGTCAGGGTTTCACCCCATTTTTTCAAGGTTTCTTCGGGTGATTTGGAAAAACCGAAGTCATAGATCGGGTCATTTAAGTCTTCACTCAGCATGAACAGATGAACATCCAGCACTTTGGCGGCTTCCTGCAATTCGCGGCTGCGAATAATTCCCAGTGCATTTCCGAGTTCGGGTCCGATCTCATTTTGACCGCCTTCGCCGCGGTTGGCCAGGACACTGATCGTCCGTACCCCTTTACCCAATGACAGATAAGCGAGCAGAGCGCTGTTCTCATCATCGGGGTGAGCGCCGGTGTTCATAAAGTTGACGATGGTGTCGAGCGGACGCAGTGCTTTCCACAGTTCCTGATCCGGTTCGGATGCAGTGGAAAACGCGACGGAGCGTGAGGGGGAGGCCAAGGGGAATAACAGAACGAAAACGAGCAGCAGAGCGATCAAAACCCGCTTGCGTGACATTTTCATGCTTTTTCCTCCTCGGATTAAAATTGGTTGCCTGACCCGGGATGTTGTGAAAGCAGTTTTCTTGATCTTTATTTTGTGAAATGGAATGAAAGTTTATTTTTATCTGTATATTTATTTAACCAGAAGCCGGTTTTCGTTTTCAAATTCGGGAATCGAAGAAATGAAGAGAAAGAAAGAGAATGGAAATCGATCATAAAGGCGATTGAGCCAACACGACAATTGATTGACTAGTATTTTATTTCATAATTATCGTATTTTTGTGTAATATAAGTAGAGAGGAAGTTTTTGGCGGATGATGAAGGAGGAAAAAGGAGGGGTTTGATGAAGAAAAGATGGCGCTGTTGGCTGAGCGGTGCCCTCGTTTTTCTGTTTGTGACCGGTTGTTTGGCCACCACGCCTCCGTCCGCCGACAAAGGCGGTTTGGAAGAAAAGGTTGTCGTCTACTCTCCCCACGGCAAAGAGATCTTGCAGGAGTTTGAAAAACGGTTTGAACAAGCGCATCCCCATGTCGATGTAGAGTGGCTGGATATCGGTTCGCAGGAGATTTTGGACCGCGTTCGGTCGGAAAGGGAAAATCCACAAGCGGACGTGTGGTGGGGAGCGCCGTCGGTCATGTTTGAAAAGGCAAGGGAGGAAGGATTGCTTCAACCCTATCATCCCTCTTACAGCAAGGCGTTGCCCAGGCAATTCCGTGCTGTGGATGACAGTTGGACAGGAACCAGTCAAACCCCGGAAGTGATCATGTACAATTCACAGAAGGTCTCTCCTTCCGAAGCTCCGAAGGACTGGGATGACCTGCTCGACCCCAAGTGGAAAGGGAAAATCATTATCCGCTATCCGCTTGCCTCAGGGACGATGCGCACCATTTTCAGTGCGATGATTTATCGTTTCGAGCAACAGGATCACAGCCCGCAAAAGGGCTATGAATGGCTGAGAAAACTCGATGCCAATACCCATTCCTATGCGGCCAATCCGGAAATTATGTACAACCAGATCGCACGCGGTGAGGGAGTCATTACGGTGTGGGATATGCCGGATACCGTGATGCTGAAGGAAAAGAAACATTACCCGTTTGATTACGTGATTCCCAAAAGCGGAACCCCTGTTCTGACTGAAGGAATCGCCATTATAAAGGGAGCAAAACATCCAAAGGCCGCTGAGGCTTTTTATGAATTTGTCAATACGCAGGAGTCGATGAGATACTTGGCGGAACAATATTATCGCATTCCGACACGCACGGACGTGACCGGATTGCCGGAGTGGATCAAGGATAGCAAGATTACGCCGATGGATCTTGATTTCAAACTTGTGCAGGCAAAAGAACAAGAGTGGATGAATTACTGGGAACAGAATATCAAAAACAAATCAAAATAACAGTGCCGAAATCCGGATGGGAGGCAGCCATGAGCAGTGTTCGCTTTGAAGCGGTTACCAAGCGCTTTCAGGATGTCATCGGAGTGGCAAACTTGAATCTGGAGATCAGGAACGGAGAATTTTTTACTTTGCTCGGTCCCAGTGGCTGCGGGAAAACAACGACCCTGCGCATGATTGCCGGTTTTACCTTCCCGAGTGAAGGGAGGATTTTTCTGGGAGAACGGGAGATCACTTCCGTCCCGCCGCATAAGCGCAATACGGGAATGGTTTTTCAAAATTACGCTTTGTTTCCACATATGACGGTGATGGAAAATGTGGCCTTTGGGCTTACTGTCCGCAAACTTTCCAAACCGGAACGAACAAAACGGGTGAAAGACATTTTGCAGCGCGTACGCTTGGAGGGTTTTGAAGATCGCAAAATATCCGAACTCAGCGGCGGGCAGCAGCAACGGGTGGCGCTGGCCCGTGCCCTGGTGATTCGGCCGAGCATTCTGCTGCTGGATGAACCCTTGAGCAATTTGGATGCACGTTTGCGGGAGGAGATGCGGTCGGAGATTTTGGCGCTGCACCGCTCGTTCGGCATCACGACCGTCTATGTGACTCATGATCAGACAGAAGCGCTCACGATGAGCGACCGCATTGCCGTTTTTCAGAGAGGAACATGCCAACAGGTAGGAACCCCGGAGGAAATTTACCAATCCCCGAAGAATGCGTTTGTCGCTTCTTTCGTCGGTGAGACCAATCTCTTGCCTGCGACTGTGCTCAAACGGGAAGGTGATTCGGTTTTGGTTTGCGCTGCCTCCGCCCTGTTTGAAGTGCCCGTAACGGCGGTGGAAGGGGAGGCGGCGGTCGGGGAAACCATGTGGCTGTCGATTCGCCCGGAAGCGGTGGAAATCGTAACCGGGCCCGGGAGCAATACGATTTCCGTAACGACGGAGCTGATTCAGTTTATGGGTTTTTCCATTCACTGCACGGCGAAAGCGGAGGATGGAACCCGCTTGCGTTCGTTGATCCTCAATCACCGCTTTCAGGGAATGAAAGAAGGGGAGGCGCTGTTCTTTCACTTTCCCGCAGAACGATTGCGACTGTTTGCCCAAAGGGGAGAGGAGGAATGAGGAGAAAAGCGGAGATTGTGCTGCGGCATGTTTGGCGGAATCGAACCACCTGGATTTTATTGCTGCCGGTTCTGTTTGTGCTGATCGGTTATGTACTCTATCCGACATGGCAAACTTTTGTGAACAGCATCCGGTTTAACGGTCACTGGGGATTTGAGTTATACCGCCGTTTTTTCACCGGCGACAGCCTGTCCAATTTGGAAGCGTTGTGGAACAGCGTCTATCTGTCTCTGCTAAGCGTGATTTTCAGCGCATTGATCGGGGTTCCTCTGGCGCTGATCTTCCACCGGTACGATTTTCCCGGGAGGCGCCTGTTTCAGATGGCGGCCGTGATGCCCATGGTTTTGCCGTCTTTGGTGGGGGTAATGTCTTTTCTTTTTCTGTACGGGGAATCAGGTCTGGTGACACGGACCGTGCAGCATTTGCTCGGGCTCAGCACACCGCCGTTTACGCTGTCGGGTGTGCCAGGAATCTTGCTTGTTCACACTTACACCATGTATGTTTATTTTTATCTGACGGTTTCATCGGCGCTTCAGGGGTTGAATCCGTCTGTTGAAGAGGCTGCCGTCAATCTGGGGGCCGGGCCGTGGACCGTGTTTCGCAAGATCACCCTGCCGCTGCTCACCCCGTCGCTGATTGCCGCGTCCCTGCTCGTGTTTATGACCTCGATGGCTTCCTTTTCCGCCCCTTTTCTGCTGGCTGGCGGATACCGCGTGCTCAGCCTGCAGATCTATTTTTCCAAATTGAACGGGGATATGCAGATGGCGGCTGTCCAGTCGGTGATCTTGTCCGTCGTCTCGATTTCCTTTTTGCTGTTTATGCGGTGGCATCAAGGACGGCGGGATTATCATATATCGGAAAAAGGGGTGAGCGGGCGGCGGAGGGAAGTGCGCAATCCTTATGTCAAATGGCTGCTGGTCTTTTTGGGCATCCTCATGGTGGCGGTGCTGTTGCTGCCGCATTTCACCCTGATCCTGCTGTCATTTGTGCCGGAAGGGACGTGGACATATCAGACATATCCGACGGAATTCAGCTTGGAAAATTACATTCTGCTCATGAAAGATCCCTCGATTTGGGAACCGATCCGCAACAGTTTGTGGATGGCCGCTCTGGCCACGGCCGGCAATCTCCTGTTCGGCGTTTTGACGGCGTACCTGTTGGTGAAACGGAAATTTCGCGGCAAAAACCTGCTGGATATTCTCGTGATGCTGCCTTGGGCATTGCCGGCGACGGTCGTGGCGATGAACCTGATTTTTGCCTTTAATGTCCCTGCTTTTTTCGGATTTGGCCATGTTTTGGTCGGGACTTTTTGGATTTTGCCGCTCGCTTATTTTATCCGTCATATTCCCTTGGTCGTGCGGCCGACCAGTGCGGCGTTTGCCCAACTGGACGACTCGCTGGAGGAGGCGGCCCGAAATCTCGGGGCTGGATGGTTTACCGCTTTTCGCCGCGTGATCTTGCCGCTGGTGCTTCCCGGGATGATGGCCGGTGCATTGCTGGCTTTTGTGACGGCTGTCGGTGAATTTGTTTCTTCCGTTCTTCTCTATACCATCGATAATCGGCCGATCTCGATCGAGATCATGAATCAGTTGCGCATGTTTAACCTGGGTCAGGCTTCCGCTTATGCGGTATATCAGATTTTGTTGATCGCGCTGGTCATGTTTGTCTCCAATCGGTTCTTAGGCGTCAAGATGCAAAATACCCTTTAAACAGACATGCTCTTTTCGACACATCGACATCTTCACAATAAAAAGGGGAGACGGCACATGCGCCTCTGTGACCGGATTGCCCGGGAAGACGGAAGCGTTTTCCCCGGCAAAACCTATGCAGAATCCATTCTGCGCCCGGTTTTCGAACTGCAGCGCGATCATTTGTATCATGCTATGATGGAAGTTCAGCGCGCCCATGTCCGGATGCTGTTTGATGCGGAGATTCTTTCCAGGCAGGAAGCGGCGCAAATGCTTCGGGCGATCGGGAAAATCCGGGAGAAAGGCAGTCAGGCATTGGCTTATGATCCACGCCATGAAGATCTCTTTTTCCTGCTGGAAGCGAAAATCGCCGGGGAGATCGGGGATGACCTGGCCGGCAATATGCACATAGGACGAAGCCGGAACGATTTGGGCGTCACCGTTTTCCGGATGGTGTTGAGAGACAGGTTGCTGGCGCTGATCCGGCAGCTGTTGCGGTTGAAAAAAACGTTGCTGGAATTGAGCGGGGAGCACGTTTCCACGTTAATGCCGGCTCATACCCATACCCAGCCGGCACAACCGATTACGCTCGCGCATTATCTGCTGGCGGTGTTTGACGGACTGCGCCGCGAAACGGAACGATGCTGGAGTGCGTACAAAACGGTAAACCGGAGCCCGATGGGAGCGGCTGCTCTCTCTGCAACGGGCTTTCCGATTATCCGGCAGACGGTATGTGATTGGCTCGGTTTTTCCGAAGTGATTGAAAATACCTATGATGCGATTGGCGGAGCCGACTATTTGGTGGAAACGGCCACTTCAGCTTTATCGTTGATGACGTTTTTGGGGCGCTTTTTGCACAATTTGTTGTTTTGGTGCACGAAAGAAGCCGGGGTGATCCGCGTTGCCGACCCGTATGTGCAGGTGAGCAGCATCATGCCACAGAAACGGAACCCTGTCAGCCTGGAGCATGCCCGCGCTTTGTCGAGCAGCGCGATCGGTGAGGCGCAGGCGGTCGTGATGATGGTGCATAATACTCCGTTTGGCGATATTGTGGATACCGAGGAGAATCTGCAGCCCCACCTGTATCAGGCTCTGGAAAAGAGCGAGCGCGTTGTCCGCCTGCTAACGGCTGTTCTCGCCACCATGCAAGTCGACCGGGGCAAACTCCGCGCCGAGGCCGGAAAATATTGCTGTACCATCACAGAACTGGCCGATCATCTGTTCCGGACAGAGGGAATCCCGTTTCGCAAAGCCCATTCGATTGCCGCGTTTGTCGCTGCCAAGGCATCTTCGTCCCAACTCGGGCTCGCTCAGGTTCCGGTGGGGTGGGTGAACGATGCAGCGCTTAAGGTGACGGGGAAAGCACTGCATTTGGATGAGAAAATGTGGGGCAAAATCGCCGATCCTGAGTATTTTGTCAATAGGAGAGATCGCACTGGCGGGCCTGCACCCCAAGTGGTGACGGAAATGATCAGGAAGCGCGAGCGGATTTGGGAGTCGGAGAAAGCGAAATTGATGCAGGAGCGGCAGAGGCTGGCGAAAGCCGAAGCGGATCTCGACGCCAAGGTGAAGGAGTGCTGTCAGGGGGAATCGTAGAAAAAACTCTTGTCATTTCGGTTGCCCCCGGAAGCGGGAAGGTGAGGGAAACCTCGGGAGCCTGGTCCGGGGTTTTCTGTATTTTTCGGTTTCAAATGAAGGAAATGTGAAAGAACAAGAGAAAAGAAAACAGGGCAATATGACAGAAGGAGACGAAAAAGATGTTTGGGAAGATATTAGCCAGTTTGAACATCGGCGGAACCATTGTCGACACCATATTGGAGAAAAAAGAATTGCGCCAGGGGGAAAAGGTAGGCGGACAACTCCGTCTCGTCGGCGGGAAAAGCGAGCAGAAAATCAATAATGCCACATTAACCCTGGTGTGCGAATATCGCTATGACCATAAAAAATCGGTTAAACATACATGGAAACAGGTGAAAATCGGACCGATCGGAACGATCCGGCCGCAGGAAGAAAAAGTGATCCCCTTTCAGCTTGAAGTGCCGGAGACGATGCCTTGTACTTTTCACGATTATCTCCGGGAAGGATTTTGTACCAATTTAATCACCGATTTGGACATTCCCTTTGCCATCAATCCGCACGATAATGACGAGGTCACGATTCTGCCCCATCGCGATTTGCAATTATTGCTCGATATTCTGGAATCCTTGGGCATGAAAGTGGTCAAAATGAGCGGGCCGATGGTTCCCTTTGGTTCGACTGCGCCCGCTTTTCCATATTACCAATCGATTTCGCTTGAATCAGGCGGGCTGGTTTCGGCCACGGTGTCACTCCTGTGGAAAGGGAACGGTGAAATCAAATGCTTCCTCGGCCGGAACAGCCGGATGCTTAACATCTCAGCGAGTGATCACGAGGAAGGCGGAGAAAGGATGAAAGCGCTTTTTGAGAAGGAACTGGGGGTGGCAGAGAGGAAATTGGTGAACGAGGTTCTGGAACGCCTGGGCATTGATCGCGCCCCGGCCCGTTTTTACCGTTTGCGCATTCCGGAACGTTACCGCCCTTATTGCACCGAATTTTCGCTCGAATATTTGCATAAAAACCTTTTTGAACTTGAATTGGATCAGAAAAGGAAGGGACTTAAAAGTATGGTCGACGATATGCTCGACCTGGATGAGCGCAAGATCCGCTTCCGGGTAAATGAAGAGGATTTGCGCGATCGGGGAAAACGAATTGAAGCACTTATCATCGACTCTTTTGAACAGTTGAAACCAAACGGGACAGAAAAAAATACCTAATAATGAAAAACCGCTTCTGGATCCGCATTTTCAGAAGCGGTTTTTCATTTCCTTCCTGAACAGCTTCACAAGCCGGGAGAAGGGTCTTTTTGGTTGTTCAGGGCCCCGTTCCCCTGCAAACCTCGCAATTTTTCCAAAGGCATCTTTACTGAAGCATGTGGTTTAGCTTGTGTACATATTCCGGGCTTCCGCTGATGATCAAGCGGTCCCCGACCTGCAGCAAAGTGTCCCCGTGAGGGATGATCGCCTCATTTCCGCGAAAGATGCGGATGATGAGGGTGTCTCCGAGAAAGGGCAGATCGCGGACGCGCGTCAGATGGTATCGCTGGTTGGCCAGGGGGATTTCCATCAAATATCCCGCATCATCCGTTACCAGGCGGAACAGGGACGGATACTCGATCATCGCTTTGACCAGGGTTGTGTTGGAGAAGAAGGCGGAGGTGAACTGAATGCGCGAATCCTTCGCCGGCTGTTGCAATTTCGGGTCTTCCACGCGTGCGATCACTTGTTTGACGCCCTTTTTCTCCGCTGCCATCGCAATATCGACGTTTCGCCGGTCATCTGAAGTAAAAGCGATCACAATGTCTTTATCAAACACTTTTTGCTCATCGAGATGCTCGGGATCGGCAACCGGCATTTCGCAGATTTTAAACGGCCGGTCATTCATATGTTCCAAATTGGATTTGTCTGGTCCGTACAGCGTCACATCATAACCGTCTTCATGAAGATCGTGGGACAGTTTCAGGGTGACGGCATTAATGCCGACCAATGCGACCGAAGCTGTCTGTTTCTCTTCTGCATCCGGGATGATCCGCTGAAAGAGAATGGGGGACAAAATCGCTGTGACGACCGCGGCCAGAACCAATGCCGTATTCATGGTATTGGTGATGATCTGGAGGTCCATCCCGACTGCCGCTCCGGCGATAACCAGGCTTAAGGTGGATGTCAGCAAAAAGCCGGAGCCGATGGAGCTGCGCCAATCAAACCAGCGGCGGAAGATAAACACGACCAGCACTTTGGACAGGTAAAAAGATAACAGAAGAAGCGGAAACGTAATCAGGGCTTTCGGATCTTTAATCAGACTGATTAAATCGAGTTTGGCCCCTACCATCACAAAAAAGATGGGAATTAAAAAACCAAATCCAAAGGCCGTTAATTGGTTGACAAAAGATTTTTTGGGAGATAACAGGGAGACGATCATCCCGGCCAAAAAAGCGCCGAGAATGTTTTCGGCTCCAACGGTTTCCGAAAGAGCGACAAAAAACAGAATGAGGGCAAAAACGCCCCGCGTTCCGATAGAAATCGTTTCTTTTGAGATTTTTTCTGTCAGGTTGGCCGGTTTCAAGGTGTGGATCAAACGGTAGACCACAAAAAAGATGACGAAGAGCGACATCAGCAACAGGATGCTTTTAAATCCGGACGGAGATCGAAGCGATACATAAACAGCCAGCAAGATCATCGTTAAAAAATCAGCGATCACGGCAGTGACCAGAATGGATTGCCCCAGGGTGTTGCGGGCAATTCCCTTATCTTTGATGACCGGCAGGGTTACGCTGAGCGAAATGGTGGAGATGATGAGAGTCATAAAAAAGGGTGCCTTGACCAGCCCGAACACGTAAAAACTGATCGATAACCCAAATGCCAGCAGCATGATGCTCAAAAAACTGATGAATCCGATTGCCAGCGGATTGGGTGCTCCTTTTTCCTTTTTTCTTGACTGGAAGATCATATTGAAATCGATCTCCAGGCCGCTGAGAAACATCAGATAAATAATCCCCAGCATTGATAATAATTCCAGCCAGTTATCCTGATTGATTATGGAAAATCCGCTTTTGCCCAAAACGAGACCGACCACGATTTCCGCGACAACCACAGGGATAAAATTCCATTTGAGGCGGTGCAACACGATCGGGACGATAAAGGCGGCGATGACTACAATCATGAGGGAAATAAGTGAATGATGACCTTCCATAAATGCCTCCACAGCCAATTTTTATCCTGACACGAGGAAAGGTTTGAACAAAGTATTCCACAAGTTTGAAGGAAATAAGCGCAAAACAACCGATCTCAATGATAAAATAAATAAGGGGGAAAATCCCCTTTTTTAAGGGACGAAAAAGGAAGCGCAAAAGTTGCAGCATCCTTTTTTTGTGAAATGGTCATGGGATGTCGGGTTATGCCCCGCCAACAAATCAGGATGGTTTTGTGTTTCGATGGCGAAAGGATGTAAATTGAACGGTGAACGGAGGTTAAAAAAATGGCTCTGGATCCGCAGGTAAAGCAATTGCTTGAGCAATTGGGAAAGATGGAAGGGCCTGCCATTCATGAACTGGCTCCTGAAGAAAGCCGAAATTTGTTTCGCAACAGCGTGAAGCATTTTGCTGCACCTCCGGAAGCGGTCGCCAAGGTGGAGGATCGCCGGATTCCGGTAAAGGACGGCGAAATCGACATCCGCATCTATACCCCCTCGGGTGAGGGACCTTTTCCGGTTTTTGTCTATTTCCACGGAGGGGGATGGGTATTGGGGGATCTGGACACGCTTGATTCTCCCCTTCGCACCATTACCAACCGGGCGAACTGCGTGGTCGTCTCTGTCGATTATCGACTCGCTCCGGAACATAAATTTCCGACGGCGGTGGAAGATGGTTACCTTGCGACCAAGTGGGTTGCCGAAAATGCTGCCTCTTTCAGCGGGGACCCGCGGAGAATCGCGGTTGGCGGGGACAGTGCCGGGGGCAATATCGCGGCTGTCGTCGCGCTCATGGCCCGCGAAAAGAAAGAACCGGCGTTGTGTTTTCAGGTTTTGATCTATCCGGTCACCGATGTGTCGAAAAACTATCCGTCCTATTATGAGTTTGGAAAAGGCCTTTTCCTTACGGAAGAAGATATGTTGTATTTTGGCCGTCAATATCTGCGGACAGAGGCAGATCGATTCGATATCCATGTCTCACCCATGCTGGCCGAAGATTTAAGCGGCCTGCCTCCAGCCCTGGTGGTGACTGCGGAATACGATCCGCTTCGCGACGAAGGAGAAGCGTATGCCAGCCGGTTGGAGGAAGCCGGGGTACCTGTGGAGCTTTGCCGGTACGAAGGGATGATTCACGGATTTTTCAACATGACGAAAGTGCTTGATCAGGCCAATCATTTGGTGCAAAAAGTGGCTGACGTATTGAAGCGGGCATTTTGATCCCGCCAAACCCGGTGTGCCTTCCCTGTCAGTTGCCTTCCATCCGAATACTTATGCGATCAACCGGCCATAACTAGCCAAAAAAGAGAAAGGTGATGGGGAAGGACAATGAAAGATACGATCGAAGGCACGATGATCCCGGCAACGTCCATCAGAAGCGGAGTGAGTCAGGAGGTGGCTCCTAGTCTGTACTGTCAGACTCTGCAAATGGTAAATGTTTGTTTGATCGGCTCCGATGATCAACCGGGGAAATGGATTCTGGCAGATGCAGGGATGCCGGGGTCGGCGGATGAGATTGTTTCTGCCGCGAAGAAGTGGTTTGGCGACGATTGCAAGCCTGAAGCAATTGTGCTGACACACGGGCATTTCGACCATGTCGGGGCTGTTGTCGATCTGGTGGAAAAATGGGATGTACCGGTTTATGCGCATGAATTGGAATTGCCCTATTTAACGGGAAAGTCCAAATACCCCAAACCTGACCCCGCGGTGGAGGGAGGAATGGTGGCCAAACTATCCGCGCTCTTTCCGGTCGACCCTGTTGATTTGGGAAATCATGTGCGGAAACTCCCGTCAGACGGCAGGATACCGGGACTGTCCGGTTGGAAGTGGATTCATACACCGGGGCATACCCCCGGACATGTTTCCCTCTTCCGCGAAGCAGACCGCTCCCTTATTGCCGGTGATGCATTTTTGACGGTGAAACAGGATTCGCTGTTTAAAATGATCATGCAGGAGCCGGAAATCTGCGGACCACCGCGATACTGGACCACGGATTGGCAGGCCGCCCGTGAATCTGTCAGGCGTCTTGAAGCATTGAAGCCGTTACGGGTCGTGGCCGGACATGGCATGCCGATGAAAGGAGAGGCGCTCCGGCAAGGACTGGAGAAGCTGGCGAAAGAGTTTGACCGCATCGCCATCCCTGACTACGGCCGTTATGTGGATGGAGAGAACGGAGGAGGATAATCAGTGAATATATCCGGCAATACCATTTTGATTACCGGCGGGGCATCGGGAATCGGCCTCGCCTTTGCTGAACGGTTCTTGCAGGCCGGAAATGAAGTGATCATCGTCGGCCGCCGGGAAGCAAAGCTGAAAGAAGCAAAAGAAAAGTTTCCAAAGCTGCATACAAGGGTTTGTGATGTTGCCAATGTGGAGGATCGCCTTTCCTTGTTTCAATGGGTCAAGAGCGAATTTCCCGAACTGAATGTCCTGGTGAATAATGCGGGGATTCAGCAGCGGGTCAATCTTTTGCGGGTGGACAAAGAGTGGGATTATTACCGCCAAGAAATCGCGATCAATCTGGATGGCCCCATTCATCTCTGTATGCTGTTCATCCCGCATCTGGTGAAAAAACAGAACGCAGCCATAATCAATGTCTCTTCCGGGCTGTCGCTGGCACCGGGAGTCTGGGTTCCCGTTTACAGTGCGACCAAAGCAGCCCTTCACTCCTTCACGATCTCGCTGCGGCATCAATTGGCCGACACGGATGTAAAAGTAATTGAAGTCCTGCCCCCGGCAGTAAATACGGACTTGGGCGGCGTCGGCTTACATACTTTCGGGGCACCGGTGGATCAATTCGCGGATGCGATCTTTCAAGGGCTTTCCAACGGGGATCTTGAAATCGGCTACGGGGATGCGGAAAAGAGACTCCACGCTTCAAGGGATGAACTCAACCAGAGCACAAAACGGGCATGGGAGAATTTCCTGCAAAACAATCCCGGGTTTCTTGAGTAGGATAAGTTCTTAAAACATGAGAAAAAGCCAAGCCTGGACCTTTTCCGTTTTTCGGAATCGATCCAGGCTTTTTTTACCAGTGACCGTTGCTCACCGGCACAGGCCAGCCTCTGGGATAGATCAGATATGCCGTGCCATTGGAGTGTTTCAGAAAGACGCTTTCAAACTGGGTGCGGTCATAGGTGATGCGGACCTGATCATCACTCGGAGCCGCCGGGTCATTGGTGAGGACATTGCCGTTTTGGTCAAACCCGCGAATGACGAGAAGGTGACCGTTTGAGCTGGGGATCGGGGTATGATCCAACTCACCCGGTTTGTAGGCGATACTGACGATGACCGGAACGCCGGCAGTTGTCCAGCGCTCCAGCTCAGCCAGACTGCTCACCCGGATCACTTTTCCCTCCAGGCCGAGTGAAGCGGCATAAGCGGTGTTAAATGGCCAGTTGCCGGCCCCGTCGTAAACATAGTCCCATACGCCGTTCACTACGTCAGGGACGGTCCGGTTCCATTCAGGACGGTTCATCACCCTGGCCCAGTAAGCCATGACCATGGATGTGGAAGTTGGCGAACACCAGGCTTCACCGCCGTCGGGAAAAACCATCTGCGACCGCAACGGGACATCGAGATCGCTGACCAGGCCGGTGCCAGGCACGATTCCGGGACGGTCCGATCCGTTGGCAAAGGTGATGCCGAGAGAGCGAAAGTCAGGTGTAAGCATCGGATCGGTCGTAAACAGCGTGATGCGCGCTTGGACGGCCGTAGCTGTTTTCTTAAGGATGAGCGTGTCGGTGGCCACAGTGCCGTTTGCATCTCCCTGCCCGTTGACGGAGTGGCGTTTAAAAGGGGTGTCTCCTTGCAGCCATACGCCCATGCTGTACCATTTCGTCCATTTTCCGTCGACCCGGCTGCGCAACTCCACTTCGCTCCATGTGCCGGTCGGGGTGTTGGCCTGCCATGAGGCGATCGCCTCGAGAAATGTTTTCTTTATCACGGGTGAGGTCCATTGCCCGTAATAATAGGAGCTTTGGTTATATTTTCCGGCAGTGTCGGTGCCGGATTTTAATGCGAGCGGGTTCAGCCGGAGAGCTTTGCCGGAAAATCGGGTTCCTGCATGAGCGCCGATGCCAAAATTGCGAAATTCGCTGTAAGCCTTTGTGCGGGTTATTTTGTCTTTCATCTGCTCCTTTGCGCTTGCGGCAGGGATTGTGAAACTGAAGGATAAAACCAGAACCAACAATACACGCCAAACAGGCAAGCGCATAAACAAGCTCCTTTCTTTTTTGGGCTTTCTTCTCTTCCTAATTCGATAATACTACAAAAACCTTTATATTCTGAATTTATATTTCTGTTGAAATAAAATAAAAGAGATGTTATGATACCGACACAAATTTACAGATAGAAAACGGATTCACATATGTGAATAAGGAGGTCCCATGTCCGTTAAATCGGCTGTTCGTGTACTGGAGATTTTTGAATTATTGCGGGATCACCCGCAAGGTTTGAATATAAAGGAAATTGCAAGCGCTTTATCCTTTCCGCAAAGCAGCACGTTTAATCTGGTGAAAACCCTTTATGAACACGGATATCTGTCGGCGACGGAAACAAAAAAGTACCGGCTCGGGCCGAAGTTGATCCAGCTGGGAACGAGCAGCATGGAATCGATGGATGTGTACCGGGAGGCAAAATGGCCGCTGGAACGGCTGGCCGAGCAAGTGGAGGAAACTGTTTTTATGGCGATTTTGTCGGGCGATGAAATGGTTTATGTCGCCAAAGAAGACAGCAACCGCTCCATTAAGACCAGTGCGCAGATCGGATCGCGCAAGCCGATGTATTGCACCGGTCTGGGCAAAGTGCTGTTGGCATATTTGCCGGAGGAAGAGCGAAACCGGATCCTGGACAAATCCGCGCTTCACCCCATTACGGAGAACACGGTGACCGACCGGGATGAACTGGACCGGCTGTTGATTCAGTATCGGGAGCAGGGTTACGCCGTTGACAATGAGGAGAATGAAGAGGGATTGTATTGCATCGCGGCCCCGGTTTTTGATGTCGCCGGACTGGTTTTTGCCGCAGTCAGTGTGGCCGGGCCGAAAGATCGCATTCGGAAGCGACATGATTTTATCGTGTTTCATTTGCTGAGCACGACCAGGGTGATTTCAAGAAATATGGGATATATCCCTTAAAGGGAGGTTGTGCAGTGGATGTTGTCACGATTGGGGAGACGATGGTTTTGTTCACTCCCCAAAATACCGGTTTGCTCCGTTATGCCAAGGATTTTTCGCTCAGTTTTGCCGGCGCGGAAAGCAATCTGGCCGTAGGGTTGGCCCGGCTCGGTCACCGGGTCGGCTGGATGAGCCAGGTCGGTCAGGATGAGTTTGGGGAGGCGATCCTTTCCTTTCTGCGCGGCGAGGGGGTGGATACCACACAGGTGAAAAAGCATCCGGCGGCACCCACGGGCCTGATGGTGAAGGAACCTCTGCACAGAAGGGAGTTGCGGGTCTATTATTACCGCAGCAACAGTGCAGCCAGCAAGATGGATGAATCGTTTTTAAACGAAGATTATCTCGCCGGAGCCAAATATCTGCACCTGACCGGCATCACGCCGGCGCTGAGCGGGAGTTGCCGGGCCATGGCGTTAAAAGCGGTTGAACTGGCGAAAAAACATGGTGTCAAGGTCGTGTTTGACCCCAATTACCGTTCCAAGTTGTGGGGAGAAGCAGAGGCGAAGGCCGCGTTGGGAGAGATCGCGGCTCAGGCGGATATCGTGTTGCCGGGGATAGAAGAAGGCGTCCTGCTGACCGGTGAATCCGGGCCGGAACGGATGGCCAGCCGCTTGCTGGAACGGGGAGCCGGGCTGGTGGTGGTAAAACTGGGGGCCAAAGGTGCGTTTTACGCATCCGCGGCCAATTCCGGTTATGTTGAGGGTTTTCCTGTCAAAGAAGTGGCCGATCCGGTTGGGGCGGGTGATGCCTTTGCTGCCGGTTTGCTGTCGGGTTTATTGGACGGTCTTTCTCTCGCGGAGGCGGTTCGCCGAGCTTGTGCGGTTGCGGCGCTGGCCGTTGAGGTAAGAGGGGATTTCGAGGGATTGCCACTGCGGGAGACGCTGATGCGGTTCATGAACCAATCCGGTCAGGATGTGCTGAGATAGGGGGGAGAATATGATTCTGAAGCAAATTGAGGAAAGCGGCATTATCGCCATTGTGCGCGGCCACCAACCGCAGGATGTTGAGTTGATCATCGGGGCATTGCGGGACGGCGGCATTCGCACGATTGAAATTACCATGGATACGCCGGGCGTATGTGAAGTGATCGAACGGGCGGCGAAGAAGTTTGCCGGTGAAATGCTGATTGGTGCCGGAACAGTGTTGGATCCCGAGTCGGCCCGGATGGCGCTTGCTGCGGGGGCTAGGTTTATCTTTTCCCCGTCCCTCAACCTGGAAACCATTCGCATGACAAAACGCTACGGGGCCATCAGCATCCCCGGGGTTTTCACCCCGACGGAAATGCTGACCGCGTTTGAACACGGGGCAGATGCTGTCAAAATTTTCCCTGCCAATGTGCTGGGACCGGCATACATCAAAGCAGTGCGTGATCCGCTGCCGCAAATTCCCGTCATTCCGACAGGCGGGGTGAATGAAGAAAATCTGTCTGCTTACATCAAAAGCGGTGCAATCGCTGTGGGGATTGGTGGCGCCTTGGTGAGGAAGACGCAAAAAGTGGATCGGGAGTACTTGGAAGAACTGACGCAAAAAGCGGCTCGTCTGGTTGAAAAGGGAAGAAGCGCGAGAGGGTAAAGCGGGGAGATGGAGGAGTGGGAATTTGAGAATTACCGGATATCAAACGTATTTGGTTCCGCCGCGCTGGCTTTTTTTAAAAATTGTAACCGATGAGGGAATCAGCGGATGGGGAGAGCCCGTGATCGAAGGGCGGGCCAGGACCGTCAAAGCGGCTGTCGACGAGCTTATGGGGTATTTGCTCGGCAAGGATCCCCTGAAAATCGAGGATCATTGGAACGTGATGTACCGCGGCGGATTTTATCGCGGAGGCCCGATTCTCATGAGTGCCATTGCCGGCATTGATCAAGCGTTATGGGATATCAAAGGCAAGTTTTACAATGCTCCGATCCATGAACTGATGGGCGGAGCCTGCCGGGAATCGATCCGTGTCTATTCCTGGATTGGCGGAGACCGCCCTGCCGATGTGGCCCGCGCTGCAAAGAAAGTGGTTGAGCGCGGTTTTACAGCCGTCAAGATGAACGCGACCGAGGAATTGCACTATATCGATTCATACGCGAAGGTGGAGCAAGTGATTGAACGGGTGGCCGGGGTTCGTGAAGAGGTGGGCAACGAAATCGGTATCGGGATCGATTTTCACGGTCGGGTGCACAAACCGATGGCCAAGCTTTTGGCCAAGGAACTGGAGCCGTTTCATCCGATGTTTATCGAGGAACCGGTTCTGCCAGAGAACAATGAGGCATTGAGGGAGATCACAGCCATTACCTCGATCCCGATTGCCACGGGCGAGCGGATGTTTTCCCGTTGGGATTTTAAAACAGTGCTGGCGAATGGTTATTGTGACATCATCCAGCCGGATCTCTCCCATGCCGGCGGAATCACTGAATGCAAAAAAATCGCCGCAATGGCCGAAGCATACGATGTGGCGCTTGCCCCCCATTGCCCGCTCGGCCCGATTGCACTGTCCGCTTGTCTGCAAGTGGACGCAACATCACATAATGCTTTTATTCAGGAACAAAGCCTGGGCATTCACTACAATCAAGGGAGTGACCTGTTGGATTATCTTGTTGACCAATCTGTTTTCGACTATAAAAACGGGTATGTCAAAATTCCGACAGGGGCTGGACTCGGCATTGAGATTAATGAGGAACAAGTGCGGAAAATGGCTGAAACCGGACATGATTGGAAAAATCCGGTTTGGCGCCACGATGATGGCAGTGTGGCCGAGTGGTAAAATTTTCGGGCAAACCAAAACAACATGTTCCATCCGGGGAAACATAACCTTATGGCGAGGAAAACCATAAGGTTTTTTTGTTTGCATGATTTTATTTAAAAATGAGATTGACAGAGTTGATTTATGTGATTAATATTTATCTGTGCTAATATTTAATGCACTTAAATAACGGCATCGGGGGAGTGAGTATGAAAATATCCGATGAGGAAACAATCACCCGTTTACAAATGCTGTTCCAATCGATCTTTAAGAAAATAGGAGCCGATGTCGCAGAGCAGTTATCCAAGACCGGATTGACCAAACCTCAGTTTATGATAATGCAATTTATCGGTCAACGGGAACATTGCCGGGTAACCGATATTGCCAACATCATGGAGGTGAAACCGAGCGCAATCACCCTGATGATCGACCGGTTGGTCTCGGCCGGCTGGGTGAACCGGAGAGAAGATCCGTCTGACAGGCGCGCGGTCGTAATTGAACTGACTGATGAAGGTAAAGACATTTTAGCGGAAGCGAAACAGAAATGCGATCGGTTAACCGCCGACTATCTGGCTTGTTTCAGCCGAGAGGAACTGGATTTGCTCATTCGGCTTTATGAGAAATTGGAACAAAGCGTATATGGAAGAGAAAGAAAGGATGTGAACGATGATGGAACATAAGCAAACGGAAAAACGAAAGACCTTGATCACCGGCCTGATCATTGCCATGTTGTTTGCTGCGTTGGATGGTACGATCGTGGGTACGGCAATGCCCCGGATCGTGGGTGAACTGGGCGGGCTTGATAAAATGGCCTGGCTGACGACCGCTTACTTGCTTACTTCGACCACGATTGTCCCGATTGCCGGAAAACTGGCCGATTTGATCGGGCGCAAAATCATCTACGTGACAGGATTGGTCATTTTTATCATCGGATCGGCGCTTTGCGGAACTGCAAATGATATGACCGGTCTGATCATCTACCGCGCCGTGCAGGGAATCGGCGGCGGTATTATGATGCCGATGGCGATGATTATTATCGGGGATTTGTTTACCGGAAAAGAGCGGGCCAAATGGCAGGGGGTTTTCGGTGCCCTGTACGGTTTGTCCTCTGTGATCGGACCTCAGGTGGGCGGATGGATTGTCGATTCGCTCAACTGGCGCTGGGTATTCTACATTAATCTGCCGGTGGGTTTGCTGGCCGTCCTGTTTATCTGGATGGGCTTGAAAGGGAAAAAAGTTTCCGGTCCGGTTCGGATTGACATCTGGGGGATGTTTACGATGGTCGTGGGCATCGTCAGCCTGTTGCTGGCTTTGTCCATCGGAGGAAAAAACTACGCCTGGGATTCGTGGCAAATTATCGGTCTCTTTGTCCTGGCGGTTGTAGCGCTTGGTGCTTTTGTATTGGTTGAGCGAAAAGCGGAGGAGCCGATCGTCCCCCTCTATCTGTTCAAAAACCGTACCTTTACCTTGCTGAATGCAGTTGGTTTCTTTATGGCAGTGGGGATGTTTGGCGCACTCACATTCATTCCCTTCTTCATGCAAGGGGTGATCGGTGTCAGTGCAACCACATCGGGAACAATCATGACTCCGATGATGATCACCATGATTATCTCCAGCATTATCGGCGGACGCCTTGTGCTGAAAATCGGGGTAAAACCGCAGTTGATCATCGGCATGGCCGTTATGGCTGCCGGATTTGTGATGATGACCTTCTTTGACCAGCATACGACAAAATTGTATGTAACGGGAGTGATGCTGGTTTCCGGTCTGGGACTGGGGCTTGTGATGCCGACGCTGACGCTGGCTTTGCAAGAGAGTTTCAGTAAGGAAGAGCTCGGAGTGGTGACCTCATCCAGCCAGTTCTTCCGTCAGATCGGAGGAACGATCGGGATTACCGTTCTCAATGCGGTCATGATCCAACGGGCCGGCGGGTTGCTCACAGACCGGTTGCTGCCTGCGATGCAAAAAATGCCTCCGCAGCTGGGACCGGTGCTGGGAAAATTTAAGGATATGATTGAGAACGATCCGAATGCGCTGCTTTCGATGCTGTTGAATCCGGATGCGTTGAAAAAATTGCCCGCATTTTTAACGGAATCCATGGTGCCGGTACTGAGAAGCACTCTGGTGGATTCCCTGCACAGCACGTTTGTCTGGGGATTGGTTCTGGTTCTTGCCGGTGGGCTGTTTGCCCTCTTTTTGAAACCGATTCGCCTGAGTGACCGTTCCGAAAAAGAGATCAAAAACGAACAAGTCGCTTGAGGAACGAATACGGCCCTGCCTGTGGAAAAAGGCAGGGCCGTTTTGTCATGTCCGGTTTAGCCATCTGTGCAAAAGTTTTACCACTTGGCAAAGGAGAGGATGTTTTTACGAATCCAAAAGCATAAATATCAACAAAACCATCAAATTGCACAACGCAATCAAAACAGCCGGAAACAATTCCGATTGAGAATCTAGATATCAATATTTGGAATGTTTTTGGAAATGGTCCGGTTTTTCTTTTTCTTCTTTATCCTGTCGAGAATTTCATCTAATTCCTGTTTATTCCAAAGTCGTGTCGAAGCTGAAAAGAAAAAAGCACAACTTTTTGTTTTTCCTCCTTTTTCATAGCAGCTTAATCTTCCGGTGATTTATAATTTTGCTAAATAAACTGATTTATAGCCAAATGTTAAAATCGATTATTTATAACGAATACATAGTGGAAAAGGATGATTTCCATGAATTTATTACCTAAGTGGCTGCAGGAATGGATTCATGATGTACGCTGGCATAAAACGGGATTTAGGTTATTGGATGAAACAACGTTGGATATGGAAATAGAGCGCTTTATCAATCGCGAAACAGATACGATTGCCTTTGCGCGTGCCGATGGATTCGTGGCGGGAGGAAACATCACCATTGCCTATAAGCCGTTGGATGAACACTGGATTTATGCCTCGTTTGATCTTTACCGGCCTGTGACGATCCCGATTGAAGCACGATTGGAGCAGCTTCTCCTTTTTTCCGAATTTTATGTGAAGCCGGGCCTGCTCCTCAAACAATCCCATGTATACCAGGACGTGATGACACGGGTTTTCGCCATGCGCCACAAACGGAAAATGACCGAGCTGCGTGAAGAACGGGCCAAAGTTTTTTCCTTGTTTGTCGGCTCCGGCCATTATGACGAGACCATGGTTTCATTGGAAAATTCATCGGTGTTTAATCCGTTTTTAGACCCGGAACTCATTACGATGGCTTCCGCGAGCGGCGGGGAAATTTCCCAATTTTATACCAAATACTCCGCATCCATCTTTTCTTTTTACCGCGTTCCGGCAGGGGAAAATAAAGGGAAGTTTTACGTGGTGATCAACTACCTTCCCTGTCCGTATACGGAAAATAAACAGTCTTATTTGGATGATTTGTATATTGAATCGAATCCTGCCTGCATATGCCCGACAGATGTGCCGGTCGACTGTCTCGCTGCTTTGGCTCACTTTCAATTCGGACGGTTAATGAGGCTGGAGGATTTGAAAAAAGAGGCGTTGCGTGGAGATTATCCTTTATTTATCGACTTTTTGCATTATTTAAGTTGTCCGTTTGCGCGAAAGGATTATCCTGATTTGGAAGAAGTGTTTCTCGATTTTGCCGGCTGCGGCCATCCGATGATCGAACAGGAAGTCCTGGAGTTGGCCAGGGTGAATGGATGGCGAAAATTGCTGAAAGCCAGCGGCAAGAGTTAAGTTGGCGAAATTGGCGAAATCCCCGGGCAGGTTCGTTGGCGCCGGGGATTATTGTTTATTTTGTGCGCAGAAACTCCGGCAAGTCAAAACAGGAGCGTAAAATCGATTCGTTGACGTACTTGGTCTCTTTATCAAAGTTCTTCACGACGAGATCCTTGTATTTCTTTGAACCGATGGTAAAGCTCCAAAAACCGCCGGGATAGGTTGGCACGGTTGCGATGTAGATTTTGCTGATCGGGAAAAGCTCTTCAATATGATGAACGGTCTGCTTCATCACTTCGCGGTGAAAGAGCGGGGACTGGCTTTGGCAGACCATGAGTCCGTCTTCCTTGAGTGCTTCACGGATATTTTCGTAAAAGCTGCGCTCAAATAATTGCTTGGCCGGGCCGATTGGGTCGGACGAGTCGACGATAATCACATCGTACGCGTTTTTGTGTTGTTTAATGTATTCAATCCCGTCGTTGTAGATAAAATGAACACGGGGATCGGAAAGATTTCCGGATACGTCCTGGAGGTGTTCTTTGCAGACGCGGACCACCATTTCATCGATTTCGACCATATCAATTCGTTCCACTCCGCTGTATTTAGCCGCTTCACGTGCCGCTCCGCAATCTCCGCCGCCGATAATCAGTACGCGTTTGGGATCGGGATGAATGGAGAGTGGTACATGGGTAATCATTTCATTGTAAATATGACCGTCAAGCGAGGTGGTTTGAACCACACCGTCCAGGACGAGCATTCGTCCAAAATCGTATGAGTCCAGAATCATCACGTGTTGGAAATCGGATGGTGCTGCAAATATAATATCTTTGATCCGGTAACTGATTTTCATGTTTTCCCGTTCATCTTCAACCAGCCACCAGTCTTGCCCGATCTTTTGCAAGAATTTCGGCATCTCGTTCATGTGGAGACCTCCTTTATCACATAGAAGTGGGTGGTACCCTGCTACGAGAAACCATTTTATCAAAAGAGAAAGTCTGCTGACAAATCAGATGAACGGAAACACCTCTTTGAAAAGGGTTTATTTTCTATCGGCCTCGTGATTTGCTATAATGTAACGTAGCGATGTCTATGCAGGAAGGACTCAGTCGTCGAGGAAGAACTCATTTTTTCCCATCGTGATTCTTAATGTAAAGGTTAAAGGAGAGCTTCATGAATAAACATCAGTCCTTATCACCCGAGATTGTGAGTGAAATCGAATACCTTTTGCGTGAAATCAGTCAAATTGTCAAAAGAAAAGGCCGGGATATCCTGAATCATTTTCCCATCACCCCTCCTCAATTCACGGCGTTGATTTGGCTGAAAGATGAAGGAGACTTGACGATCGGTGAATTGAGCCAAAAGATGTTTCTGGCGTGCAGCACCATGACCGATTTGATCGACCGGATGGAGAAAAACGGCATGGTGGAACGGGTGCGGGATGACCGGGATCGCCGGGTCGTACGTATTCATCTCCTCGACAAAGGGCGGAAGATCATCGAGGAGGTGCTGGAAACGCGCCGCCAGTATCTGTCTGAAATTTTGTCGCATTTGAGTGATGACGAGGCGCTTGAAATTCAAAAACATTTATCCATTCTGCATGAGGAAATGAAAAAAGCTTAATCTTCCCCCCTCTCCTTGACTGGGAGAGGGGAGTCTTCGTTTTGTCCAGTGCATGGATGATTTTTTTACATATGATATGATGTTGAAGTTGATGCCATTTAAACAGAGAGGATGGCCGGAATTGATGAGAAGTGGAGAGGGAGAAACCATGAGCCGAGAGACAGAGGGGCGGGTAATCGGGATTCTGGATTCGGGTGTGGGCGGATTGACCGTGGCCCGGGAAGTGATGCGCCAGTTGCCCAGAGAAACGGTTTATTACCTCGGGGATACGAAGCGTTGTCCTTATGGCCCGCGTTCGGAGGACGAAGTGCGCCAGTTCACCATGGAAATCATCCAATTTTTGCTGCAGTTTCCGCTGAAAGCAATCTTAATCGCCTGCAATACGGCGACCGCCGCGGCATTGCGGATGGTTAAACAACATGTGAGCCTTCCCGTGCTGGGGGTGATCGAACCGGGAGCGCGCGCGGCCATCAAAGCGACCAAGACGGGGCGAATCGGAGTGATCGGAACCCAGGGGACGATTCAAAGCGGCGCTTACGAACAGACCCTGAAACGGATTCACCCGGGTTTGGAGGTTCACAGTTTGGCCTGTCCAACCCTGGCTCCGCTGGTGGAAAGCGGGTTGCACCAATCTGAAATGGCGGAACAGATTGTCGGTGAATCTTTGAAGCCCCTCAAAGGAACGGGGATTGACACCTTGATCTTGGGATGTACGCATTATCCCTTATTGACCGATGCGATTGGCAAAGTGATGGGGGATCAGGTGGAAATCATCAGTTCGGCGGAAGAGACTGCCGCGGAGCTGAGCACCATATTGCACCATCAGCAGTTGTTGTCGGAGAGGGAACATCCTTCCCATCGTTTTTTTACCACCGGGTCGCCGGAGACATTTGCTGAAATCGCCGCGGGTTGGTTCGGTTTTCCGGTTCCGGTGGAAACGGCGGAACTGGTACCGGTGGCCAACCCGTAATACCATCACACACCCGGAAGAGAATGACAAAAAAGATGTGCTAAATCCCTCCAATGCTCGTATACATGATAGTAGATGACTTGTCCTTGGAGGGATTTGCATGTTGAACAAGATGTTTCGCGCATCCGTCGTCTTGTTGCTGTTGCCGCTGGCCGTTACCGGTTGCACGTTCGGACCGGAAAAACACACATCCAGGCCGATCGACCCTCCGCCCGCAAACGCGAACCCCGTTGCGGCAAAACAAGCGGAAAGCCCGAAGGAAACGAGCAAGACCGAACTCTATTTTTTATCTGATTCCGGTTATGTCGTCCCTTATGCCTTAAATATTCCTTTATCGAAGGGGAGGGCGATCGCCCGGGATGCCTTGAGCCTCATGGTCAAGGGAGGGGCCGGGGAATCGATGATCCCGGACGGTTTTTCCCCGATCCTGCCAAAGGGGACACAGCTGAAAGGATTAAATATCCAGGATGGAACGGCGACCGTCGATTTTTCCAAAGAGTTTTTAAACTATGATCCCGGTCAGGAAGAAAAAATGTTGGAGGCAGTTACTTGGACGTTGACCGGTTTTCCGCAAGTAAAAGAAGTAAATATCTGGGTCGAGGGCAAACCCATCGCGGTAATGCCGAAGAAAAAGACACCGGCCCAGGGATTGACCAGGGAAAATCTGGGGATCAATCTGGAAGTGGCGGAAGGAACCGAGATGAATCGAAGCATGCCGGTCACCCTTTATTTCCTCGGCCAAACCCCTGATAACAAGGTTTATTACGTCCCGGTCACAAGAATGGTCAATGAGACGTCAAATGCAGCGGAGGTCACCATCAAAGAACTGATCAAGGGACCGCGGCAGGATGCCGATTTGAGCGGAGCTTTGGACTCCGATACCGAGGTAAACAAAATACAGGTAAAAGGGGACACGGTCTTTGCCGATTTTGGCGAGCAATTGCTCGAATATGGGAACCGGTCGGCTTCTAAAGACGCGCTGCAAACCATTGTTCTTTCATTAACGGAAAATACCGGTTATAAAAAGGTAAAACTGAGTGTAAACGGAAAGCAAAACATCATGGCGGCCGGTGAAAAAGATTTGCTTGATCAGCCGGTCACACGTCCGAAATTCGTAAACCCTCAGTCACTTTAAATAAGAAAAAACGGCAAACGATAAGTGTTGAGGGACGGATGCAATTCATCTCTTGACGGTTCGTTTGCGGGCAACTCCGGGATGATCACGTAATCATCCTTTTTTCTTTTCTTTATTCGGAAATTGAACCAAGGGTATGCTATACTTAAGGGACTTGGCACAGGAGGGTGACATCATTGAGAGTAGATGGTCGCGCATATGATGAATTGAGAAAAGTATCGATGGAAAAAGATTTTATTAAAACAGCGGAAGGTTCTGTTTACATAACTGTGGGGGACACGCGCGTCATTTGTACTGCCACTTTGGAAGACCGGGTTCCCCCGTTTTTGCGAAACTCCGGCAAGGGCTGGATCACGGCCGAGTATTCGATGTTGCCCCGCGCGACGCAGACACGGACCATTCGTGAAGCGAGCAAGGGGAAATTGAGCGGGCGCACGATGGAGATTCAACGTTTAATCGGGCGCGCTCTTCGTTCGGTCGTCGATCTGGAAGCACTCGGCGAACGGACGTTGTGGCTGGATTGCGATGTGATTCAAGCCGATGGAGGGACGCGGACTGCTTCGATCACCGGCGCTTTTGTCGCCATGGTTTCGGCCCTTGCCCCGCTGGTGAGAAACGGGACGTTGAAATCCCTGCCGGTCAAAGACTTTTTGGCTGCTACAAGCGTCGGCGTGATCGGGGAACATGCCTGCCTCGACTTGTGCTATGAGGAAGATTCGTCTGCGATTGTCGATATGAATATCGTGATGACGGGCTCCGGTCAGTATGTGGAAATTCAGGGAACAGGTGAAGAAACGCCGTTTTCCGCCGAGCAGCTTGCCGAATTGCTCTCCCTCGGCCAAAAAGGAACGTCGGAACTGATCCGCCTGCAAAAAGAGATTTTGGGAGAAGATGCCGAGCTGGTCGGAGCAGCCCAAGTCAAAAAAGAGGCTTCGGAAAAAGCGTAAAAATGGCGTACAGCAACTGCCGCTTGCCCATGACGAACCCGTTCATGGGCATTTCCATGTTTGATGCGGGAGGAAACAACATGAAAAAACGCTGGGTTTATCCTCACATTACCATCGCCACCGGAAATAAAAATAAGCTGAAACAATTTGCCGAACTGTTTGCCAAACATCTCGGGCTTGAGGTTAAAGGTTTGGCCGATTATCCTGATATGCCGGAGATTGTGGAAGATTGCGACACGTTTGAAGGAAACGCGATCAAAAAAGCGGAGACCATATCCCGAATGTTAAATATTCCGGTAGTGTCCGATGATTCCGGGCTGGTCGTTCCCGCCTTGGGAGGGGAGCCGGGTGTTTACTCGGCACGTTACTCCGGACCGGGAGCGACGGATGAACAGAACAACCTCAAGCTCCTGGGCAAGATCCAAGCCATACCGCCCGAGCGAAGAGAAGGGTTTTATGTCTGCGCGATGGCCCTGGCCGTTCCGGGAGAAAAGACCGAAGTGGTCCGCGGGGAATGCCGGGGAAAAATCACAGACCAACCGCGCGGAGAATGGGGTTTCGGTTATGATCCTCTGTTTTACTTCCCCGAAAAAGGGAAAACGATGGCGGAACTGACAAATGAAGAGAAATTTGCATTCAGCCACAGGGCCAGGGCGACTGAAAAATTGATCGCCTTATTGAAAGAGCGTTATCTGTTTTCATGAACATTGCCGACAGGAGGTTGATGTCCGGATGAAAGTCCTCATTGTCAGCGACTCCCACGGGAAAGGAAAATTGCTGAATCAGATTGTGGAGCGCGTCAAGGCGGATCATGTGATCCATTGCGGCGATTTTTGCACAGACGAGAAACAGCTGCCCGCTTGCTCGTTAACCGTGGTTCGTGGAAATTGCGATTGGGAACAGGTTCCCATGGAACAGATCTGGAAGCGGGACAGCCTCACGTTTTTTGTGACACACGGGCATCGTTATCAGGTGAAAACCACTCCGCTGCCTGTTCGCTACCGGGCACAAGAGCTTGGAGCGCAGATCGCCTGTTTTGGTCATTCTCACTTTCCCTTTTGCGAAAAGGTGGGAGACGTATTGCTGATTAACCCGGGAAGCATTACCCTTCCGCGCGGTTTTCCCTTTCCGACCTATGCTGTGCTCACAAAAGAAAAAGATCTGTTGACTGTCACTTATTACAAGACGGACGGCACACCGACCCGCCAGCGCGGCTTTAAGGGACGTCTGGACTGAATAAAAACGAGGAGCAGGGCAAATCCTGCTCCGCCTCTCTAACGGTAATGACTTCGTTTCGATTTTTTGCAATAACTGGTTTGATTGCCTGTAAAAATTAAAAAATGGGTCTTGACGAAATGTATTGGTTTGGTATATGATAATTTTGCTATCGCAATCAACAAGTTGTGTCCCAGTAGCTCAGCTGGATAGAGCAGCGGCCTTCTAAGCCGTCGGTCGGGAGTTCGAATCTCTCCTGGGACGCCAAAACATGTCGCTTAAAAACGCCTGTCTTGATCGATTCGGTTAAGGGAGGCGTTTTTTCGTGCTGGTGTTATTTCCGGTTTTCACTCAAAGATCCGGGTTACTGGCCTGCGATGCATTCTTTCAGCTGATTTGGGCAAACGTTATATTTTTTAATGGTCTGAAAATAAAATCAAATCGAATGAGGGTGAATCGTGTGGCGGTGATTGCCGCGATGTTGGTGCTTGGTTCCGGTTTGGTCCATTCTCTGTGGAATCTCTTTGCGAAAAAGAGTATCAATAAGAATGCTTTTCTGTGGTACTGTCAGTGGGTGGCGATCGTTCTCTTTTTTCCATGGGCGATTTTGGACAACGGCGGTTTGCCGGACCAGAAGACGGCGTATCTCTTTCTTTTGATGTCCATGTTATTGCACGGGCTGTATGTCGTATTGCTGGCAAAAACCTATACCATCGGGGATTTGTCCCTGGCTTACCCTGTTATGAGGGGAACAAGCCCTTTATTGGTCCCCGTCATCGGTACTCTTTTTTTGCATGAAAGCCTCTCTGCCGGGAGCTGGATCGGTTTGGGGTTTATTCTGTTTGGGATCATGTTCCTCGGTGGCAGAGGAGGGAAAAAGAATTCGGATCATCCGCTGAAGGCCATATTGCTGTCTTTGGGAGTCGGTGTCTGCATTGCTGCTTACATCATTGTCGACAAGCTGACTTTAACTTATCTTTCACCTGTATTTTTAAATATGGCGACGAATGTCGGGAATATGCTTGCGCTGTCCCCGGTGATCATCAGACCTGACGAACTGAAAAAGGAATGGGTTGCCAACCGGAAGACAATTTTGCTGGGAGGAATCTTGGCTCCGGGAGGATATTTCCTGTTTTTGTTTGCCTTGTCCCTGGCGGAGGTGGCACAACTGGCCCCGATGAGAGAAATCGGCACGGTTTTCGGCACGGTTCTCGGGATCCTCGTTCTCCGTGAACGGCATGGTTTGCGGCGGATGGCAGGGTCGGCCATGATTACCCTGGGAGTGATCATGCTCGGGGTCTGGGGATAAATCTGATTTTGGGAGTTGTTGGTGCTTTACACCTGGGTGTGCATGGTTTAACATAGAAGCAGTTGCTTTCATACATAGTGAGTGAAGCATGGTCCCCCGGGCGGGATTTTTTCCTGTGGCAGGGCTCTTTCTTGCAAAGTGTTATCGCTGTGTTATAATGAAAGGGTTATTGCGGGAATAGCTTAGAATCGGACTGATTCATCTTAATTTATAGATTGACGCAGGAGGTTACCGTTGATGAAGGCAAGTTGGGAAAAAACTGAAAAAAATCAGGGTGTTTTGACTGTAGAAACCGATGAAAAAACAGTTGCGGAAGCATTGGATCAGGCATTTAAAAAAGTAGTGAAAAAAGTAAGTGTGCCAGGATTCCGGAAAGGAAAAGTTCCCCGTCCCATTTTCGAAAAGCGTTTCGGTGTGGAAGCTCTTTACCAGGATGCGCTCGACATCCTGCTCCCGGAAGCTTATGAAGCTGCGGTAAAAGAAACGGGAATCGAGCCGGTGGATCGTCCGGAAATCGACATTGAGCAATTGGAAAAAGGGAAATCTTTGATTTTCAAGGCGACCGTTACGGTAAAACCCGAAGTCAAACTGGGTGAATACAAAGGATTGGAAGTCGAAGAAAAAGACTTCTCCGTAAAACCGGAAGATGTGGATGCCGAACTGGAACGCATGCAAAAACAGCAAGGCCAGCTTGAAGCGATTGAAGACGGTGCGGTGGAAAAAGGCGACCGGGTGATCATCGATTTCGAAGGCTTTGTTGACGGAGAAGCTTTTGAAGGCGGAAAAGCGGAAAAATACACGCTCGAAGTGGGTTCCGGCACGTTTATCCCCGGTTTCGAAGATCAGCTGATCGGCATGAAGCCTGGTGAAGAAAAAGATGTGGAAGTAACATTCCCGGAAGATTACCACGCCAAAGAACTGGCCGGCAAACCGGCGGTATTCAAAGTGAAACTGCATGAGATCAAACGCCTTAACCTTCCGGAACTGGATGATGAATTCGCACAGGATGTAAGCGAATTTGATACATTGGCAGAATTGAAAGCCGATATCGAGAAAAACCTGAACGAAAAAGCGCAACAAGAGAAAGAAAATTACATTCGCAACGAACTCGTGGAATTGGCGGCCAAAAATGCCGAAATCGAGATTCCGCAAGTGATGATTGACCATGAAGTGGAGCATATGCTTCGCGACTTTGAGCAACGTTTGATGTACCAAGGTCTCAATCTGGAAATGTACGCCCAATTCACCGGACAGGATCAGGATGCCTTAAAAGAACAGTTCAAGGAAGATGCTGAAAAACGGGTTCGTGCCAACCTCGTGCTGGAAGCGATTGCCGCAGCTGAAAAAATCGAAGTGACGGAAGATGAGATCGAACAGGAAATCAAAACGATGGCCGAGCAAATGGGTCGCGAGTTGGAAGAGGTTCGCAAACTCGTCGAACAACAAGGCGTCATTGATTCCGTGAAAGAACAACTTCGCGTGAAGAAAACGATCGATCTACTTGTATCTAACAGTAAAAATAAGGCATAATGGTTATAGGAGAGCAAAAAACGGGGCACGTGAAAAACGTGCCTTGTTTTTAAAATAAGAAGCTCCGAAATGAGGTGTTTTCGATGCCTTTGGTGCCAATGGTCGTGGAACAAACGAACCGTGGAGAACGGGCATATGATATCTATTCCCGTTTGCTGAAAGACCGGATCATCTTTCTGGGAGGCCCGATTGACGACAACATTGCCAATTTGGTAGTTGCGCAAATGCTCTTTTTGAGTGCGGAAGACCCAGAGAAAGACATTCATTTGTACATAAATTCTCCCGGCGGATCTGTAACGGCTGGAATGGCGATTTTTGACACGATGAACCATATCGGCCCCGATGTTTCCACCATTTGTGTCGGGCTTGCCGCCAGCATGGGCGCTTTTCTTCTCGCCGCCGGTACGAAAGGGAAACGTTTTGCCCTGCCCAACAGCGAAGTGATGATTCACCAGCCGCTGGGTGGTGCGCGCGGGCAGGCATCGGACATAAAAATCCACGCTGACTGGATTTTGCGGACCAAAGATCAGATCAACCGCATTTTGGCGGAGCGCACAGGACAACCACTGGAAAAGATCGCCCGGGATACCGATCGCGATTTCTTCATGACCGCACAGCAAGCAAAGGAGTACGGGATTGTCGACAAGGTGATGACGACCAGTGGAAAGGGGTGAGAGAGTTGTTCAAATTTAACGAAGAAAAAGGACAACTAAAATGCTCGTTTTGCGGAAAATCTCAGGACCAGGTGAGAAAATTGGTCGCCGGTCCGGGTGTATATATCTGCGATGAATGTATTGAACTGTGCAATGAGATCGTGGAGGAAGAATTGGGCAACGAAGAGGAAATCGATCTGCAAAATCTGCCCAAGCCACAAGAAATCTGCAACATTCTCGATCAGTATGTGATCGGGCAGGATAAGGCCAAAAAGGCGCTTTCCGTAGCCGTTTACAATCATTACAAACGGATTAACTCTTCTCAGAAGGCCGATGATGTGGAACTTTCCAAAAGCAACATCCTGATGGTCGGTCCGACGGGGAGCGGGAAAACTCTGTTGGCGCAAACCCTTGCCCGCATCTTGAATGTTCCGTTTGCGATTGCCGATGCCACTTCGCTTACCGAAGCGGGTTATGTCGGTGAAGATGTGGAGAATATCCTGCTCAAGCTGATCCAAGCTGCCGACTATGACATCGAAAAAGCGGAGCGCGGGATCATCTACATCGACGAGATTGACAAAGTGGCCCGCAAGTCGGAGAATCCGTCAATCACCCGTGACGTTTCCGGCGAAGGAGTTCAACAGGCTCTGCTCAAAATTCTGGAAGGCACGGTGGCCAGCGTTCCCCCGCAAGGCGGGCGCAAACATCCGCATCAGGAATTTATCCAAATCGACACCAGCAACATTTTGTTTATCTGTGGCGGAGCATTTGATGGTCTGGAAACGATCATCAAGCGCCGGATCGGCAAAAAGGTAATCGGCTTTGGCATGGATCATCAGAGCGTCAACATGAAACCGGGCGAATTCTTGAAATTGGTATTGCCTGAAGACTTGCTGAAGTTCGGTTTGATTCCGGAGTTCGTCGGACGGCTGCCGGTGATCTCCGCACTGGAACCGCTTGATGAGACGGCGTTGGTTCGCATTTTGACCGAACCGAAAAACGCGCTTGTGAAACAGTACCAAAAACTTCTCGAAATGGACAACGTCGAGTTGAAATTTGAGACGGAAGCGCTGGAAGCAATCGCTCAGGAAGCGATCAAAAGGAAAACAGGTGCGCGCGGATTGCGGGCCATCATCGAGACCATTATGCTTGATGTCATGTTTGAGCTTCCTTCCCGCGAAGATGTTCTTCAGTGCCAAATTACCAAAGATACCGTCTTGCATGGTGTGCCGCCCAAATTGATGACAAAGGAAGGCCGCGTCATCAACAGCAAAAAAGAAGAGACGGCGTAACGAAATTGTTGGCATCTGCCGGGATTGGGCGGATGCTTTTTTCTTTCGTTCATGGTATGTTAAAATGTAGTGGTTTCAGGTCAAATCATGAGCAGTTCTCCGGCAAAGCGGCAGAGCTGCTCTTTCGGTTAACAAAGAGGTGGAATTTTGCATGCTACAAGTATCGGTTATTGATCGAGACCATTATTTAAATTTTGTGGAGACAGAGCCTTATAGAAACTTTCTGCAATATCCCTCATGGGCCGATTTGAAGGCAGAATGGAAATGGGCCAGCGAGTTGTTGGGATGGTTTACCGGGGACGGACAGATGGTTGGCGGAGCGCTTGTCCTTTATCGGAAAGTGCCGGGATTAAACAAATATTTGGCATACATACCGCGGGGACCGATGATCGATTGGTTCTCCAATCGCAAATTGAGCGAATGGTTTGAGCCTCTTCTCAGCCATTTAAAACAACGCCATGTTTTTACTGTGAAGATGGACCCGCCGCTCGTGCGAAAGAAGTGGTCCAGCCAAACGATCATGCAAGCGATTCAGGAGTTTCAGTCACATGGATTAAAAAACCGAAAATTGACCGATATTCGACCTGATCAGATCTTTAATGATGTGGAATATGTACAGCAGGAATTGGCCGAACTCGGCTGGAGAAAAAATGAAGGACAGGACAGTTTTGATACGGTTCAGCCGCAATTTGTCTTTCGTTTAAACATGAGGGGAAAATCCTTGGAACAAGTCTATTCCGGATTTTATCCCGCATGGCAAAACAAGATTCATCAAGCGGAACAGGAAGGAATTCATGTTTACCTGGGAACCGAAGAGGATTTGCCGCAATTTCACCATTTGCTGCGAAGCACAGCAGAGCGGGAAAAATCTCAGGTGCGGGGTCTTTCCTATTTCGAAAGAATGTTTGAAACCCTGATTATGGAGAATCCTTACCGCGTGCGCCTGTACTTGGCCCGCTTGGGTGAGAGAATCTTGAGTGCCTCCCTCGCGGTCAGGGTAAACGGGCACACTTGGGACCTCTATAATGCCCGTCACGGCGAATCGCTCGCGGATCCGGCCAGTGTTTATCTGCGCTGGAAGATGATTCAGGATGCTTATCAGCAGGGGGATCGCCTCTTTGATTTCCGTGGAATCAGCACCGTTTTGGATGAAAATAACCCCTTGTTTGAATTATTGCATTTCAAGTTGGGTTTCGGCGGGGAAGCTTGTGAATTGGTCGGAGAATGGGATTATCCGGTTATTCCGATGTTGTATTGGGCTTTTGATATGTATATGAAAAAAAGATAAAGCCGCTGGTTCATTTTGGCTTGGCCCGAACGGATGATTATCCCCCTTTCCTGACGGTCATAATACAAGATAAAGTATTGGACTTTGCAGGAACAGGAAAGGGATGGGCTAGATGAGTTGGACTGCATTACTCATGTTTTTACAGGTTTTCTTTTCCATCATTATCGGCATTTATTTTTGGAACCTCTTAAAAAGCCAACAAACCAATCGAAGTGCATTGGATAAAGAAGCACGCAAAGAAATGGAAAAGTTAAAGTCCATGCGCCAGATTTCTTTGTCTGAGCCTCTTGCCGAAAAGACGCGTCCGGCAAAAGTGGACGAGATCATCGGACAGGAGGAAGGAATTCGCGCCTTAAAAGCAGCACTGTGCGGCCCGAATCCCCAGCATGTATTGATTTACGGCCCGCCGGGAGTGGGAAAGACAGCGGCCGCCCGGGTGATCTTGGAGGAGGCGAAAAAAAGCAGCGTATCGCCGTTTAACAGCGACTCCAAATTTATTGAGATCGATGCCACCACCGCCAGGTTCGATGAACGGGGCATCGCCGATCCCCTGATCGGTTCCGTGCACGATCCGATTTACCAGGGAGCGGGGGCGATGGGGATGGCCGGTATTCCCCAGCCCAAACCCGGAGCCGTAACCAAAGCGCATGGCGGCATTCTGTTTATTGACGAAATCGGGGAGCTGCATCCCATTCAGATGAACAAGCTGCTCAAAGTGTTGGAAGACCGGAAAGTGTTTTTGGAAAGCGCGTATTACAGTTCGGAAGACAGTAATACCCCCACCCACATCCATGATATTTTTCAAAACGGATTGCCGGCCGATTTCCGCCTGATCGGGGCGACAACCCGCACACCGGAAGAAATTCCGCCGGCGATTCGTTCCCGTTGCATGGAAATATTTTTCCGGCCGCTTCTGGCGACGGAAATCGAAAAAATCGCCACCCAGGCGCTCGAGCGCATCCGGTTTGGTTATACACCCGAAGCGATTTCCGTTATCACCAAATATGCGATGAATGGCCGGGATGCGGTGAACATTGTGCAAACCTCAGTGGGACTTGCCATGTCGGAAAACCGTTCGCGGGTGGAAGCGGATGATGTGGAATGGGTGGTGAACAGCAGCCAGCTGAACCCCCGTCCAAATCAAAAAATGCCTCCGACCGCCCAAGTGGGGCTGGCAACGGGACTGGCCGTGTACGGCCCGCATCTGGGCACGGTTTTGGAAATTGAGGTTTCAGCTTCTCCCGCATCTCCCGGGAAAGGAACGATTCGAATCACGGGTGTTGTGGAAGAAGAGGAAATGTCCAGCCAGCAGCGGACATTGCGTCGCAAAAGCATGGCTCGCGGGTCGGTGGAAAATGTGATCACTGTGTTGCGGACCACAGGCGTACGTCCGGAAGATTATCATTTGCATATCAATTTTCCGGGTGGAATCCCATTGGACGGGCCGTCTGCGGGGATTACCATGGCGACCGCGATTTATTCCGCGATCAAAGGAGTCCCCGTTGACAATCAATTAGCGATGACCGGTGAACTCAGCATTCACGGATATGTGAAACCGGTCGGCGGAATTATTGCCAAGGTGGAAGCGGCCAAACAAGCCGGGGCGAAACGGGTGCTGATCCCGGCGGAAAATATGCAGGCCATCTTTAAGAAGATGGAAGGGATTGAAGTGATTCCTGTCGAACGCATTGAGTCGGTATTGAAGTTGGCTTGCGTTCAGAAAGAGGAGACAGAAGTGACAGACGCGGGTGAGGAAGAGAGTATGGGAGAAACATCAAGCCTGTTTACTCCTACGTCTGCGCCTGTATAAAAAGGAACTGATGACGGAGTCACCTTTTGCCCTGTTTCCCTGCCGATCTTGAGGGAATCCGGCATGAGCAGGATGTCATAGACAAAAGAAAACGAATAGGATAAAATCGAACAAAGCTGCAATCAGTTCCTTGTTGACAGCAACGGAGGTGCATATATGGCTGTAAAAGAAGAGGAACGTACATTGCCTTTACTCCCGTTACGGGGACTTATCGTTTTCCCTACTATGGTATTGCATTTGGATGTAGGAAGGGAACGTTCGGTTCGGGCTTTGGAAAAGGCGATGGTGGACGATCATAATCTCATATTGCTCGCGACGCAAAAAGAAGTTCATATAGAAGAGCCAACCCCAGAAGATATATATCAAATAGGAACGGTTGCAAAAGTTCGCCAAATGCTTAAACTTCCCAACGGAACGATTCGCGTGCTCGTCGAAGGCTTAAAGCGGGCGCGTATCGAAGAATTTGTCGGCGATGATGAGTGTTACATTGTTCGCTACCTCGAACTTGAAGGTGAGGATGAGGGCGGACAGGATATCAAAGCGCTGATGCGCGCGGTATTGGACCATTTTGAACAATACCTTCGTTTGTCCAAAAAGCTCTCGCCGGAGATCTATTCTGTTGTCGTCGATATCGAGGAACCCGGCCGCCTGGCTGATGTGATCACTTCCCATCTTCCTCTCAAGATTGCCGATAAGCAGACGATTCTGGAGGAGACGAACATCCAGGCCAGGTTGGAAAAGCTTCTTTCCATCATCCACAACGAAAAAGAAGTGCTGGAACTGGAGAAAAAAATCAGTTCCCGTGTCAAAAAACAGATGGAAAAAACGCAAAAAGAGTATTACTTGCGTGAACAGATGAAGGCCATTCAAAAGGAACTCGGAGAAAAAGAAGGACGCACCGGCGAAGTGGAGGAACTTCGCGAGAAACTGGCCGAATTGAAAGCAGACGACTCAGTAAAAGAGAAGATCGAAAAGGAAATCGACCGCCTGGAAAAAATTCCGACCAACTCAGCAGAAGGCGGTGTGGTTCGCAATTATATCGATTGGTTGCTGGATTTGCCCTGGCAAAAAGAGACAGTGGATGATCTGAGCCTGGACAAGGCGGAAAGAATCCTGGACGAAGATCATTACGGTCTGGAAAAGGTAAAAGAGCGGGTATTGGAGTATTTGGCGGTTCAACAGATGGTGAAAAAATTGAAGGGGCCGATTCTCTGTCTGGCCGGACCTCCCGGTGTGGGAAAAACCTCGCTGGCCCGGTCGATTGCCCGGGCGCTGAACAGGAATTTCGTTCGCATTTCTCTCGGAGGAGTGCGCGATGAAGCGGAGATTCGGGGGCATCGCCGTACCTATGTCGGTGCAATGCCGGGCCGGATCATTCAGGGAATGAAACAGGCAGGAAGCAGCAACCCCGTTTTTTTGCTCGATGAAATCGACAAAATGTCGATGGATTTTCGCGGAGATCCTTCGGCAGCCCTTTTGGAAGTGCTCGATCCCAATCAAAACCATACATTTAGCGATCATTATATCGAAATTCCGTTTGATCTATCCAAAGTGATGTTTATTACGACGGCCAATGCGATTCATAACATCCCCCGTCCGCTGCTGGACCGGATGGAGGTGCTGTATATCTCCGGCTATACCGAAATCGAAAAGGAAGAGATCGCGAAAAAATACTTGCTTCCGAAACAACTGGAGGAACATGGTTTATCCAAAGAACAGTTGCAAATCCAGTCCGGCGCCGTATTAAAACTGATCCGTAACTATACGAGAGAAGCCGGTGTCCGAAATCTCGAACGGGCCATCGGAACGCTTTGCCGCAAAGCAGCGAAGCACATCGTCGCTGGCGAGAAGAAGAAAGTGGTCGTGACAGCGCGAAATATCGAGTCCTACCTGGGACCGGAAAAATTTCGCTACGGCCGGGCGGAAGAAACGGATCAGGTCGGTGTGGTTACCGGATTGGCCTGGACGGAAGCGGGAGGTGACACCTTGTCTGTCGAGGTGACCCTTTTCCCGGGAAAAGGAAAGCTGACTTTGACCGGTCAGCTGGGCGATGTGATGAAGGAATCCGCACAGGCGGCGTTCAGCTTTATCCGGAGCAGAGCTGAAGAGCTCGGAATCGACCCGGAATTCCATGAAAAAAATGATATTCATATCCATATCCCTGAAGGCGCGATTCCTAAAGACGGCCCTTCCGCCGGCATCACGATGGCTACCGCATTGGTCTCTGCTTTGACGGGCATCCCCGTTTCGCGCGATGTGGCGATGACGGGAGAGATTACCCTGCGGGGAAGGGTTCTCCCCATTGGCGGCTTAAAAGAAAAATCATTAAGTGCTCACCGCGCCGGCATCAAACATGTGATTTGTCCGCAGGATAATGAAAAAGATCTGCAAGATATACCAAAAAGTGTCCGCAAGGACCTCAAATTCACGACGGTCAGTCACATGGATGAAGTGCTGAAGTTGGCGTTAGTGAGGGATCCTTATGCTGGTAAAAAAAGCTGAGTTTGTGATCAGCGCCGTCAAACCGGCGCAATATCCCGAAGACGCCCTGCCGGAAATCGCTCTGGCCGGGCGTTCCAATGTGGGAAAATCTTCGTTGATCAATTGTTTGATCCAACGAAAAAATCTGGCGCGTACCAGTTCCAAACCGGGAAAGACGCAAACGATCAATTTTTATCGCATTAATGATCAATTGTACTTTGCCGATGTACCGGGATACGGCTTTGCCCGGGTGCCGAAAAGCGTTCGCCAGTCGTGGGGAAAAATGATGGAGACCTACCTGACGGGGCGCGAAACCTTAAAAGGCGTGATTCAGGTGGTCGATTTGCGTCATCCGCCGACAGCAGATGATCAGAATATGTATCAATATTTGAAGCATTTTGGCATTCCGGTTATCGTTGTGGCCACCAAAGCAGATAAAATTTCCAGAGGAAAATGGCAAAAGCATATAAAAGCAGTGAGAGAAGGACTGGAGTTGCATCAGGGCGACCCGTTGCTTCTGTTTTCATCCGAAACTGCATATGGTAAAGAACAGTTATGGAAAGAAATAGAGAAATGCACAGGAAACAGCGAAGGCTCATGATAACAGGATGCTGTGCACAGGAAAGGGTGGGAGTGGATGGGAAAGAAAATCCGTGTGGCCGTACTGTTTGGGGGAAAATCAGGAGAGCATGACGTCTCTTTGTCTTCTGCCGCATCGGTGATTAAAGCCATCGATCCGGAAAAATATGAGGTGATCCCCATTGGAATCACCCGGGAAGGCCATTTTAATCCGGGAAAAAAGTCTCTTCCCATGTTGCAGGGAAAATTGGAGCCGGAAAAAATTGAACAGATCGGCAGCAACCTTCCACAGGTGGTTGAAGATGCCGGGACTGACCTCGACTTTTTCGGCCCGGGAAAAATTGATGTGGTTTTTCCGGTTCTTCACGGTACATTCGGAGAGGATGGAACGATTCAGGGGATGATGGAAATCGCCCAAATCCCGTATGTTGGTGCAGGTGTGCTTGCCTCCGCCGTCGGGATGGATAAGGAATTTTCCAAAAAAGTGTTTGCCGTCGAAGGTCTTCCCCAAGCCAAATATCTGGCCTTCCTGAAATCCGGATGGGCAAAGCGGAAAGAGGAATGGATCGCGAAAATCGAAGAAGAACTGGGGTACCCCTGTTTTGTGAAACCGGCAAACCTCGGTTCCAGTGTCGGCATTTCCAAGGTGAAAAAACGGGATGAACTGATTGAGGCTGTTGAACTGGCCGGACAATTTGACCGAAAAATCATTGTGGAAGAGTTTATCCCTGCCCATGAAGTGGAAGTGGCCGTGTTGGGAAATGACGAGCCGAAAGCCTCGGTTCCGGGGGAAATCGTCTCTTCCAATGAATTTTATGATTACCGGGCAAAATATGTGGACGGGAAATCGGTGATGCGCATTCCCGCCGATTTGCCCGGGGAGGTTGCCGAAAAGCTTCGCGATTTGGCCATCCGTGCTTTCAGGGCGATTGATTGCAGCGGGTTGGCACGAGTTGATTTCTTCATCCGCAAAGATAACGGAGAAGTATTAATCAACGAAATCAACACTATGCCCGGTTTCACCCCTTTCAGCATGTATGCCAAGCTGTGGGAGCATTCCGGCATCAGCTACAGTGAACTGATTTCCCGCTTGATTGAACTGGCGCTGGAACGGTTTGAAGAGAAGAAGAATTTAATCACTTCCTTTGAGGTGAAGTGAACGAAAAGGCTGTTGGCAAAGAAGGTCAACAGCCTTTTTTTGTCGAAAAATATTTGTATATTTGTATAATTTAATTCGGTTTAGACAACAAGAAGGGAGCATCAAAATGTTTGGAACAATGAGGCTGGCAAGATCCTTGGCGATGATGGCTCTTGCGGTTTTATTCTCTTTTTTGGTCATGCATGGATCGGCCCAAGCCTACACCGGGAAAATTCTGTTTGATCAAGGGCATGGTGAAACGGCGGGAAATGCGGATTGGACCATTAACGGGGCCTATTCGGAATTGGCGGATGCCTTGCGGAGCGATGGTTATACCGTGGCCTCAACCGCTTCCTCACTGACGGATACCTTGCTCAGCCAGTATGATGTATTGGTTTTGCCGGAGCCGAATATAAACTTCAGTTCATCAGAAAAATCGGCCATCATCCGTTTTATCCAAAACGGAGGCGGGGTCTACTTCATCGCCGATCACAATAACTCCGACCGGAACAATGACGGTGTCGATTCGGTCGATATCTACAACAGCTTTGTCAATACGCTCGGTTTCACATTTAACTATGCTTCGCTGTCAAAGGATCCCATTACCGATATACGCAATTCTCCCGTCACTTCCGGCGTCTCTGCAGTCGGGTGCTGGGGTGGTACGACAATCAAAGTCGGGACAAGCAACAGCAGCATCGTAAAAGATATCTATCTGAACGCTGATCCGTTTCATATCCACGGTTCCTATGGCAATGGCCGTTTTGCGGCTCTTGGTGACTCCTCCTTGTATGATGATGGCACAGGGAATCCCGGTGACAGCTTACACCCGAACTGGTACGATTATGACGATTCCATCCTGGCTGTAAATACGATTGAGTGGCTGGCAGGGGATCGCTGAGACAAAGAGCAATAACGAGTAAAAGCCCGGTGATCCGGGCTTTTACTGAGGTTGTTGACAAAGAAGGTCAACAGCCTTTTTTGTTGAAAAGGTATAAAAAAACATTCCGAAGGAAGGTTTCTATGTTCAGGACGAATTCATC